>CAYRPF010000098.1:0-9496 GCA_964426185.1 uncultured archaeon
CCTAATATCGGGAGGAAGAATTTCCATATCGTTGATTTCAGGGTCTTCTTCATTTAATATGCAAAATCCTGCTTTTTTCATAATTTCATACATTCCAAGTTCACCAATTAGGAATGCGGATCCTCCTGGGAATTTTGTGGAAAGAAAATCAGCAGCCAAATACGCAGATGTAAAAATATCAGATGGATCGACTTCAATATTGAATGCTTTTAATTTATGTGAGAACATTTCACGCGTTTTTGAGGAATTATTGGTTAAAAACACGTATTTTTTATCGTTTTGTTTGAGCAAAGAAAGAAATTTGATAGCTTCTGGAATTGGTGAAGAAGCTCTATATATTACCCCATCAAGATCAAAAATAAAAAGTTCTTTATCTCGCAATTCCGCCCGTATCTGCATTATGATCAATAACGTGTGCTGGTATTTGAACGTGTGGATAAAAAGAATAGAGTTAAGTATGGCTTTTCCGACAACTGAGTGAGGTATACCAGAATTTATTTACGTGATCTTGCTTAACGGCAAGATGACCGAATTCATTAAGTTATAGTGATTGTTGACTGTGAGATCCCAGAATATGACGTTAGAGATTTGGGTAATTCGATGAAATTTATTGTCCGAATTGGCTAACCGATAATGAGAAAAAAATGATAATTAGAATTTTGGGGAAGATTTATTAGAAAAAAATGATAATTAGAATTTTAAGGGGATTAATAGATGGAAAATGAAGAAATTGATTCATTAAATCAGATACTACAAGATTTTTCTTCATACATTTTGAAATTGAAGAAAAAAAAACAGTATTATTCAATAGTGCGCTTAATTTCACGGTTTATGCATGTTGCTCAAGAACTTAATCTAGATGTAACTGAATTTGAATATTATTTGGAGAAATATTCTCAAGAAGAAAGAACAGAAAAAGATATGACTCCGCAAGAAATTGATGTGCTTCTTAGTTCTTATGAAGATCGACTGAAAGAATCTATTCGTAATAATCCCCAATCAACAAAGAAAGAATCCGTTGCAGAAAGTTCCTTAGTGGAATATTCACAGACTGAAAAAATAATGACTGGAAAACCACAGAATATCAAAACTAAAATTAGTGCGGCTTCCTCGGATGAAGAACATGTTTTTAATCAAATTGTGGATGATGTTCTGAATGAAAATTCTGAAGAGAAAGTTATTCCAGTCTTTCCTTTGAAAAATCTAGCAATTAACCGACCTTTTTCTTTTTCTGAAGGTTCTTCTGAGGTGCAAAAAGAATCAGAAAAGGAATTATAGAAAAGCATTTTTAGCAAATGATTTACTTCAAGGTTAATGTAATGGAATCTTTCCCCTATAATGAGCTTTGGAACTATTACTTCACTCAGCATTCACCAACACGAGTTCCAACAAATTATTACGGTGGAAAAAACGCTCAGCAGTACTTACAAGCATTGTTTCAAGCGACAACTACCTTGTATTCTTCCCTTTATCCTAAAAAATTGATAGAATTTACAAATATTGACCCTAAAAAAACAGTTCTTTATTTCATCGGCGACATTCATGGATCTTTTCCTTCAATTCACCGTTTGGTGTCGTTTGGGCTGAAAGTTCTTAGTTCTTCTTCATTTGATTCCCAATCTTCAAAAACTACAAAATATACAAAACATGCAAAAATAGTGTTTTTGGGTGATTATGTCGATCGAGATTCCAATGATCTTCATACTTTAATTCTACTTTTATTATTTAACCTAAAATTTCCGCATAATGTTCTTCTACTTCGAGGAAATCATGAAGAAAATTCTATAAACCAGCTGTATGGATTCAAGCGCACTGTGTTAAGCAATTTTTCCAAAGGCTTATATTCACAAATCTCCCACTTTTTCTCCACACTTCCATTAATTGCTATATTTAGCATCCCTATCTCCTTTGCTATAATTGCTTTGCACGGAGGAGTTCCTGCAAATTGGGATAATCTAAAAGAACCTGTATTAATTCGAAATATTCACTTGAATTCCAATGTAACTTCGATTTATAAAATGGATCCTGTATCTCAACAAATATTATGGAACGATCCCAGCGAATCTTTACCGATATCGGCTGATTTCTACCCTAACCGCAATCGCGGTGGCACATTTTATGAGTTTAGTTCCTCCGCTTTTCGCCAATTTATACGAGCCAATAATTTGGATATCATGATCCGGGGGCATCAAATGTTCACGAACGGCTATCGATTTTACTTTAACAGAGAATTACTTTCATTATTCTCTACCGTGGAATACTGCGGGATGAAGGTGGATGGGAAAATCGCGAGAGTTACTTTTGTCAAAGAGAGGTATAATGATTTATCAGCTTCTGAAGAAAAAGAAGTAACACTTAAAGAAAAAAATAGGGAAGAAAATGAAAAAGGAGTAGAAGAAAATATAGAAGAAGAGAATGATGAAACTGGAATCGATGAAACCATAAAAAAAATAAGTGCGAATATCGAGCTGCTTCCATTACTGAGATTATCTTGATTTTAATTATTTCGCACTTTTCTTAATTATTTGAATAACTTCTTCCAAATTTAATTCCCTTTCTTGCTTTTCCGTAATGAAATTCTTCAAGGTGAACTTTTGAGTTTCTAATTCTCGTGGGCCGAGAAAAATCATGAATGGAATTTCCAGCCTGTTAACAAATTTACTGGCCGCTCGAAAAGATCTGCTCATTAAATCTACCTCGGTAGAAATTCCGTTTTCTCTAAGTTTTTGGGCAATTTGAATCCCGAATGTCTGAGTTTCCAATTTAGTTCCTATGAATACCTGCGAACGCGGCTTGATTGAGGGTAATTTATTCTGTTTTTCTAATGCTAACAAAATCCGGTCAAACCCGAAGGAAAAACCCAATGCGGGAGTATCTTCCCCTCCAAATACCCTTATCATTTCATTATAACGTCCTCCACCGCAGATTTGTTTCTGTTTTCCCAGAATGGGTACATCGATCTCGAAAACCAAGTTGGTATAGTAGTCCAAACCCCGGGCTATACCACAATCTACAACAAAATTCTCGATTCCGGCCGCTTGCAGAAAGGGGGTGATGTGTGAAATTTTCGAATCTTCGATAGCTTTCAGAGTATTAGGGTAATCGGAAAATGCATTATTCAGCTGGTTAATTACTTTATCTGCCGGTCCTACCATATCCAATAGCAATTCTAATCTTTGAGATAATTCTGCAGAAATATTTTCCTCCGCTATCGAACCCCGATAATCCTCCAAAATTGTATCCCTGTTTTGTTCTTCTTCCAAAGCTCCTATTTCCAATTTACGGAGTAAACTGGTAATTCTATCAATAATTCCAAAGATATTCTTTTGGGTAGAATGTGAAACTTCACGTTCATTTAAGAAAGTGCGTAATACGGTCAAATCATTGATTCGAAGGATGTAATCTTCAATTTTAAATGTCCGCATGATGTCCATAGCCACTAACAGCATTTCAGCATCGGCTCCCACTTTGTCGGACCCGAAAATTTCAATTCCTGCTTGAGTAAATTGACGGAAGCGACCAGGTGCTGGTTCATCGTAGCGGAAACACGGACCTATATAATAGTATTTCTGTGGTTTTGGGCGATACATCAACTCACTGGTAATGAAAAAGCGCACTAATGAGGCTGTAAATTCTGGTCGTAGTGCGTAAAGGGGGGGATTCTCTTCAGCACGGTGTTTAGGGGGATCATAAAAGGTGAAAATATCATTAATTATCTTTTCTCCAGATCTTTTTTTATAAATATCAAAGAATTCATACATAGGCAGTTCGATCTGCTGATAGCCGTATTTTTCAAATAATTCGACTAATTTTGATTCTACCCAGCGGCGCAATGCCATTTCTTCGGGGAGATAATCCACCGTACCGGATGGTCGTTGTAGATTAATTTTATCTTTAGAACTGTTGTTGTTTTCCATTCTAATTCAAAGCATTTAATTCAAAGCATCCAAAAATATTTTCGTTTTCGGGATAGATTACAAGCGAAATCTTTATTTGTTTTAAAGTTGAATGAAAAATATCGAATATAGTGGTTAGGAGCAATAAGTTCAATGAAATTAATTGAGAGAATCCATGCTTTTGATATTGTGCGCGGCTTTGCAGTAATTTTCATGATCATTCTCCACACTGGCTTACATGAGTGGGCTGGAGCTCAAGAACTTGAGAGTGATGTGGGAGGTACTGACCCAGTTATGGGTTTGCTGATCTTTTTTTTGACCCTCGCTGGAGTTTATTCAACCATTTTAGGTGCAGTCAATAGCTTTATGTTTTATCGACGCATTGAAACAGGTAAAAATACACCTTCCCAGCTAACTAACTATGGAATTCTAATGGGAATCTGTTTAATTGTGCTAAATTTTATTTTCCGCTTGGGGTTTAGCGGCGATTCAGGGTGGGTCTACTTTTTGGTAAAAACCGGGCAATCCACCACTTTCCAGCCATTTTGGCTAGTCAGTAGTTCTGCTTTAACTATTTTGGGCTTAAATTCTATTTTAATACCGTTTCTATTGCAAATTATTCATACTCACCTGTCTCATGGTCTTAAAAATCGCCAAAGCTATGTGATTCTCTTCTTTTTTGGATGTTTTGTACTTTTATTAACCTTACCCCTTCGTTGGTGGGGCGCTCCGTTGGTGGATAATTTAATTTCATCAAAACAATATTTCTTAGCTTGGTTATTAGGCTGTTTTGTTTATGATAATTTTCCTTTATTTCCATTCATGGCTTATGCCGCCTTTGGCTCTATTCTTGGAATTTCGCTAGCTCGAAAAGAACGAGCTTCTCATATATTAGAATATACATGGTTTCAAACCTTATTCTGGTCTGGAATAGGCATTATCGGTTTGATTCCCTTAGGTGGGATTCATCCTGGTTTAATTTATGCTACAACGCGCTTAGCAATTTTAGAAGATTACTTCCGACATATTGCCCAATTGGGTATTATTTTCCTTTTTTTCAGTGTAGCGCTTTCTATTATTGATTTTGTCTCGAGCCCTCGCAAGGAGAGAAGAGTTAAAGGATTTCGTTTTATTTCTCGCTATGGAATGATTTCACTTACTATTTATATGTTTGAAGCTTTCTTTTCTGGTTTAATCAACGGATTACTGAACTTAATTTCTAGCTTCCAAGGTTGGAACGCCACTCTCGGATGGGTTATTGTCGAAGGAATTATCTTAACGCTGATTTGGGGGGTGGTTGCATACTTCTGGGAACGCGTTGGTTATAAATATTCGGTTGAATGGTTTTTAATTTGGATCGCAGGAAAAATTTCGGGTAAAAAGAGTGAAAAATATCATATGGAACGGGTAGAAATGTCGCCATAAATTATACTCTTATATTTCATGATTAAAAATAGATAATAGCCCGGCGCGGAATTGAACCACGGTCACAGGGGATCTGTAAAGAAACGAGAAGTTTAACTTTCCACAACCCTGCAGTCTACGACTAACATACCGGGCTAGAGATAATATTAGTATGTAGAAAAAAGAAGGATAATTAAAAAAATTTCCCCTTTAGCGGCATCCCGGCTAATATTATACGTGCTTGTTCTTCACGTTGAACCAATATAGCATCATTGGAAATACTATTTAAATTTTACAAAACAAATAAAAAGATCACAAACGCTATGCTAGTTATGCAAAAGTGTAGTATTCCATATGAACGAATATTTCCCATGTTCAGCGTAATTTTTCTTTTCATCATACTTAGCAATACCACAAATACCCAAAACTTAAATTTCATGGAAGAATGGGGTGATTTAACTCAATTTCATCAACCAGAAATCCAACAAAGCTGGAGCTTAAGTCCCATTCAAATCGACGATGTGGCTACCGGAGCTGGCGCGCATAATTGGAGTTGGGCGGTGTCGCAGGACTGGTGTCGCGGGGCTGGAACACTCATGGATCCTTATATTATTGAAAATGTATCCATAGATGCTGCCAACGGGGCTTATGGAATTTCCATCAGTAATTCGATTAAGCACTTCATTATCCGTAACTGTTCAATTTCAAATGCTGGTAGTAGCACCTGGTATGCTGGTATATATATATACAACGTTTCTAATGGGATAATCACCGAAAATTCTCTTGTAGATAACGAAAAAGGTATTATTTTGAGGTACTTTTGTGAAAACAACACCTTATCTTGGAATAATATTACCGGAAAAACCCTATCCGGCTCGGATTATGGAATTTATATATACTATTATGGTCAATACAACTCCATTTATGAGAATCGCATCGATTATGTCGGTTACGGCGTGTATATTTCAGGAACCAGCACCTATAATAATATTTCCTTTAATTGGTTCGACACCATCTCATATTACCCTATTTATATTGCTTCAGCGAGCCATTATACCGTAATTAACCAAAACCAAATTCAAACAGGGGATCATCATGGTATTTATATAGATAACGCTCAGTATTGCAACCTCACCTTCAATCAGATCTCCTCTATGCAAGAAAACGGGATATACCTCGCAAATGGGGCGGATTATACTAACCTCACTGGAAATACTCTTGCCACAATTAATAACTTAGGAATTCGGATTGATAATTCCATGAACTGTTTTCTGACAGATAACACTATGACCAAGTCAGGAATTGGTTCGGGTATTGGAATTCGGGTCACCAGTAATATTATAACGGATTATTTTCACCAAATTTCCCCCAGTAACACCCTCGATGGCAAACCTATCTACTATTATCGGGATCAAATTGACTTAGATGCTCTAAATTTTACAAACGCGGCTCAGATATACTTAATTAATTGCTCCTTTTCCAAGATCGCCAATTTTTCCTTTTCAAATACTGCCTATGGTTTACTGATGGCAAACTGCTCCTACATTACCGTTAATAATAACTCTTTTACCTCCCATTTCTTTGATGGTTTGTTTCTGTACGATGTCAAGAATTCAAATCTTACCGATAACCAAATTTTCTCAAATCACCGCAATGGGTTAAACATTATATATTATTCCAACGAAATTTTTGCTGTAAATAATACTATCACTTATAACGATGAAAATGGGGTGTATATCTCTTCATATTGTGATGGTATAACCCTCTACAATAATAGTATCAGTAGAAACACTCTGGATGGTCTTTACATCAATGATAATTGCTTACGTGTCAATGCCTCATACAATAATATTAGATACAATGAGCAAGATGGGTTAGATCTGGGTTCCTACTCGGATTATTTCATATGTAGTTATAATCAAATTCATCACAATTTATACAACGGATTATATATACGCTCTTACACGGATTATGCTGATATCTTACATAATAATATATCCGATAATTCCAGATATGGGCTTTATATTAACAATCGGGTGCAGTATTCCAATTTCACTCATAATACTTTATTTCGCAACGGTCTATCGGGAAATTACTATGGGATGTATATGATCAGCGATAGCAATTTTAACCGCATTACCAACAATATTTTTAAGTATAATCAGAAATATGGGCTTTATTTATCTTCCTGCGAATCCACCATCATTAAAGATAATCAATTTAACAGCACGGGTTTTGGTATCTATGGAAACTATGATTTGGAATTCGAGCATTATGTAAACACGAATAACTCTTTTGATGGAGGCTGGATATATTATTATCTAAATATGAAAAACCTCCGCACTACTGATTTTGAAGCTGCAAAGCAGATATATTTAATTAGCTGTGATGGGGCTTCAATTTTCGATATTTCAATCATTAATCAACAATACGGCTTATTTCTGTGGAATTCTTCCCATATTATTGTTAACACTGCCAATTTAACCTTCAGTCATGAAAAATCCATCTATATGCGACGTTCTTCCAACAACAGCATCATTCTCGCCGATTGTAGGTGGTATGGTAATAATTATGCCTTACATATGGATCAAGATTGTTCTGATAATTATTTCAGTCAGTGTAATTTTTCTGAAACTCAAACCGCATATGGATATGGGACCTTTATGACTACGAATTGCGAACGGAACACTTTTTATAACAACACTTTTATCAAGAACGGGGATAGAAACATTTACTTGACTTCTACCTGTAATTTGAATAATTTCACCCTAAATATCATAAAAAATGCCCGCCGTTATGAGGGAATTTACATTGGTGGTAATTCTAACTATAATCTATTCCAAGATAACATCATTCAAGATAATCCCCGGAGTGGGATATTCATTACTGGTAGTTCATTCAACGAAATATTGGATAATAATATCACTAACAACGGCCAATCTGGATATCCTGGATTATATATCTATAACAATGCCCTCAACACAACTATCAGCGGGAATAATGTAATTGATAACTACGGGCACGGAATTGTTATACATACAGGATGTCACAATGCCAGAATTGTTAATAATAATTGTTCTTTGAACGGGGGTTCATCTAGTTACGGATACGGATTTTGGATCAATAATAATTGTGACAATTTTACCCTTCGAGATAATACTGCTCTAAATAATCGAAAATCGGGTATATATATTTCCGCAAACTGCCAAAATGGCTTAATCATTAGAAATAATGCTTCATACAACCAAAAAAATGGAATGTTTATGCAAGATAATTGTAACTATTTGGAAATTTTGGATAACATTTTTAATTTTAACTACCAACACGGTTTATCAATGCTGGATTACTGCGATAACATCTTGATCGAAAATAACCGAATGGTAAATAACTCTGATCACGGTATGTATTTCGAAACATTTTGCGATGCGAATGTTGTAATCAATAACACCATATCGAATAACACCGCGGTGGGAATCGGCTTTTACTCCCTAACTAACGCCAATCTCATTTTTTTCAATAATTTCACGAATAATGGGTTTCATGCCATCGATAACGGATTAGTTAATAACTGGGATAATTCTTCGCATGGAAATTATTGGGATAATTACACTGGAAGAGATTTAGATGATGATTTAATTGGAGATATCGAGTGGGTTATCGTAGGTAGTGCTAATGCTATTGATCATTTTCCGCTGTGGGATGATGAATTAGATTTACAGCCATTGCCTGATTTGTCTTCTCCTTTTGATATTGAATACTTTTTTGGAGATATCGGAAATAATGTTACTTGGATTGCAAATACCACTTTCCCAGATAGTTATATTATCACCCGAAACGGAACGATAATTATTACAGGGGCGTGGTTTAATTTTGTTCCAATTACTATCAATGTTGATGCTCTCTCGGTTGGAATTTACGTTTACAACTGCACCGTTAATACTACCAGAGGTGATTGGATCAGCGATGAAGTGTTAGTTTCAGTAAAAAGAACCCATCCGCTGATTTCTTCTCCTGAAGATCAAGAAATTCTGGTCAGCGATGATTCACACGATATAATTTGGATAGGGGATGCTCCGTTTCCTGATGTAGTCATTATCCGTCAAGATGGGGTCGAAATTTATCGAGGTTTTTGGATTTCTAATTCTCCAATTATAGTGAACTTAACTGGGCTTCTTCCCGGTAATTACATCTTTGAA
>CAYRPF010000099.1:0-9319 GCA_964426185.1 uncultured archaeon
TGGGGTTCTTTAGTATCATATTCTATCTTCATAAAAATAATATTATCGAAGAGTATAAGAGGGTTATGTATTTAATTTTGATAGAGAACCATCCTATTTGGATTAACAAAATTAGTTGAATTTCTATATGAAAATATGTATCATTTTTTTATAAATTTTAAACAAATAACTATAAAAAATCATGATCAAATTATGTTACATCGTAATGGTTTGAGTCTTTGTTCCGCAAATTTCTGAATTGCTTTTTTTTTACTCATTCATTTTTTAAATCATTCTATATTAGGTCATTTAAAAATAGAATATGGTGAATAAAATATTTAATCGGCTCAAACAAACTTATCACGATTATCCGAAAACGTTTTGGGTGCTTCTTTTAGGCACTTTTATCGACCGCTTAGGAGGATTTTTATTGTTTCCGTACTTTGCCATTTACATACGGAAGCATTTTCAAGTCGGCATGACCGAAGTTGGTTTTATCTTTACCATGTTTTCAGTGGGATCTCTTTTAGGTGGAACTCTTGGTGGTGCACTATCGGATAAATACGGCCGTAAAGCTATGCTCTTGGCGGGATTATTGATCAGTGGAACTTTTAGTATTTTGATGATGTTTATAAACAATTTCTCTATCTTTATTGTAATTGCAATTTTGATGGGTATAATGGGCAATACTGGGGGTCCCGCTCAACAAGCTATGGTAGCTGATTTACTTCCACCAGAAAAACAAGCTGAAGGCTTTGGAGCTCTTAGGGTAATTGTCAATCTTGCTGCAACTATTGGTCCCGCAATTGGAGGTCTGATTGCCGCTTATTCATACGTTTATCTTTTTATTGCTGATGCAGTTACTAGCGGTATAACCGCTATAATCGTATATAAAGTAATTCCTGAAACGAAACCGGAACATTTGAACAAAGAAAAGAATGAATCCCTTAAGTCAACTTTAAAAGGATATATCGAAATTTTGAAAGATGGTGTTTATATTATCTTTGTGCTAATTTCCATGTTAGTTGCTTTGGTTTACATGCAGATGAACTCAACTTTATCTGTATTTTTACTTGAACAGCATGGATTTGATGAAAAATACTTCGGATTGCTATTGGGCATGAATGCGTTAATGGTGGTACTATTCCAATTTTGGGTCACGCGCAAGATTTCCCATTTTCCAGCATTAATTATGATTTCGATTGGTACGGGCTTATATGCGATAGGTTTTGCGATGTACGGGTTTGTTTCTTTACCGATTTTGTTTTTCTTTGCCATGTTTATAATTACAATAGGAGAAATTATTATTTCACCCTTTGGTCAAACTGTTGCCGCTCACTTTGCTCCTGAAGACAAACGAGGGCGGTATATGGCCGTATATCAATTTTCTTGGATAATTCCTTCCTTATTTGGAACCCTTGTAGCAGGAATCATAATGGATCATTATAATCCAAATTGGGTATGGTATTTGGCGGGAATTCTGGCTTTCATTGCCATGGTAAGTTATTTATTTTTGCATAGGGCATCTAAAAGTAGATTTGAAAGAGATACTTCACCAAAACCAGAAATCCCCACAGTACATTAATGTTTTCATATCTTTTTTCTTTTTTAGATATTTCCTCTAAATTACCATTTCTTTTCCCTTGCTCGGTGTTATTATTTCAATTTTATCCGGAAGGCTTAATTTGGACAAAATTTCTGGATGTTCGGAATGTATCACCAAGATTTTTTTTGGATTGATTGTTTGAATCATTTTTTCTAAATCTTCGGGAGAAAGATGTCCTGAACAATGGGCATTATGAATAGTTGAGGGAGTAATCTGAAATATATCAAGCCAATTCAATAATTTATCCATTTTTATCTCTGCTTCATCCGTAAATGGTTCACTTTCTGACCGAATCCAATGAGAACCCGCGGGCGGTCGGATATCTAATAAATCGGTTAAATTATAAAAAGAAAGCTGTAGACAGAATTTAGATGGATTCTGATGTATTTCTTGCGCTCGAATTTGATGTGAATCATTATATATTGCCTTACAATCTGGTGATCTACTGTAATCCTTCGCTTCATAAACACCCCATCCTTTTTTCGGCAAAAATACTCGAATTTCCTCAAATTCTTTTTCAGAAATTTCGGTTTGGCCGAGTTGGACCATTAATTTTAAAAACAGATAAGATTTTGGAAGTAATACAAGAGAACGATTTTGGGATTTACAAGCCAGGAAAAAAGATTCCAACCGATTTGTATCTCGGCCTGCACAGGTGAATAAGATCAATTTTGGTGAATCTCCTTCCCGATTTTCTTCACGAGCTAAACGAATAATCCTGGCTAGTTCTTTGCAAACATCATTTTCAGTGGCAAATTTGTTAAATTCTTTATTATCTATGATATCTTGGGTGAAATTATCTTGATTTGGTGGATTTGCCGCTTCAATTCGACCCAAACGTGTACCTTCTGTAATTAAAAGATCAGGATGAAAATTTTGCGCGGCTGAAATGAATTTTTCTGTAAGATCGCGCCTACGCCCGTGAAATCTCAGATCACCGGTATAAACTATCCGTTTTTTCGTAATTTTATCTTCGAGAAAATAAGCTCCGGCGCCTGGTAATGAATGATCCACGGGAAAGAACTGAACTTCGAAACTGCATGTTTCTTCCAAATCACCCTGATAATATGCAGGTAAATCATAAATCTTTCTCCATATAATTTGGAAATTTTTACTTTTTTTATTCATACGGCCCCCTTTTTCATCAATTTGAAATCTTACTCCATATCTCAAGATATCTGAAAACATGGTACCGCTTTTCGAATAAGTTTCAAGAAATTTTAATATGGATTTGCTTATTTTCCCGCACACCAACGAAATTTGAGGATTTAAATATCGGATACTTCCAATGTGGTCCCCGTGACAGTGAGAAATGAGAACATGGGTAATTTTAAGTGAATCGTTTTTCATGTACGGAAAGATTTCATGAATTTGCTGTTCATTAAAAGCCCATAGATCTGGTCGATAGATTCCTGAAATCAAATGATCTGGTAGAGGAAGAAATCCCATTTGAAAACCATCAAACAACACTTGTGTTTTCCGAATAGGCAAGAATTCATCGAAATAATCATTAAAATACCGAAACTCAAATCCAAAATCCAAAAAGATCGCTCTCCCATCAGCTGCCTTTAAAACGATCTTATTGCCTCCAATTTCATTTAATCCTCCATAAACTGCAACTGATGTGGTCTGTGTTGAATGAACCGTTAAATTTGCCACATTTGGTCTATTTACTCTACTTTCTCTATTCTTCATGGTTTTTCGCTCAAAAGGTTTTTTGAATCATATTTACTATCAATATCTCTATTATTATTACTGTGAGAAATACATAAAAAATACCTTGCATTAGGCTTTTTTAAAGTCTTAGATGGGTATATGGGTGATATTTTAAGGTGGGGAAAAAAAAAACGCGGGGAAAACGAGGATATCCATTGGCACTTCTTATCGGCTTCTTGCCCATGCATCTTGTTTATTATAATATCTTCAGTGAACGAGTAGAATTGCGAAAAAAACGAAAATTGCCCCGAAAATTTGATAATATGGATAAAAAACAGAAATATGCATTTTTTGAAGAAATTGTGAGTGAACTCCGCCCAATTCTCCAGAATGAATTAAAAAATGTGTTGCTTGTGACCAAACCTAAAAAGAAAGAAGCCCAAGAATTTTTGAATCATTTACAACAACATCACCGTTGGATACTCAATCCTGATCATCATAATGCGGCTACGTTCAGTCATCTTACCGGAGATGTCTCCGATTTAGAAAATGCATCCATTTTTCTTCAATCCTCTGAAATTCAAAAAAAAATCGGCCAAGCAAATGAAATTGAATCAAACAGAATTATGAAAACATTAGAACAGCGCTTAAATGACCCTGATCAAGGATTTACTCTGCATACATTAAAGGAAATTGAAGATCTCATCTATGCTGGAGGCACGCGCAAGAAAAAATTTAAAAAACTAGCCTTAAATCCGGAATATATCTTGATAACCGATCAATATTTGGAAAATCAATCTAATAAAAATCGACTCCACCGTCTTTTACAAATCGCCCAAAATCGTCAAATAAGAACGAGAATTATTGATAGCGGAACAAATGCGGGTAGTCGACTTTCTAATCTTGGAGGAATTGTCTGCTTTTTAAAAATGACCAGCAATTATGAAAAACAAAAAGGAGAAGAATTTTTCGATAAAAAAGAGGAAAAAGCTAGTGGGAAAAAAACATAGGAAAAAAATACCATCTATTGGGGAGTCCATGTGTGATCAGGGGCATCTACACCATCATAATGCAATATAAACCCGGTATCCAATGTTTTTGCCCGCTTTTTCAAATTACTCATAACTACTACTCTTTGAATTTGATTAGTACCTTCATAAATTTGCAACAATTTTGCACCACGGAAAATAACACCCATACCGTATTCTTCTGCATATCCGTATCCTCCCATGATTTGAATGGCATCCACTGCATTTTGCATGGCGTTGTCAGAGGCTACCCATTTTGCAATTGCAGATTCTGTTGAATTATTTTTATTATTGTCTGCCAACCAAGCAGCATACTGAGTAAGATGGTGAGCGGTTAAAGCACGAGCTTGCATATCAGCCAACATGAATCCGATACCTTGGAATTTCGCAATTTTGGTTCCAAAGGCTTTTCGGGTGATTGCAAATTTTGAAGCTTCATCCACACATCGTTGTGCCACACCTGAAGCAATGGCTGCGATTCCAGCACGAGTTTTATCCAATGTTTTCATGGCAATGTGGAACCCTTTTCCCACTTCTCCAACCAAGCAATCTTCAGGCACATGCACATTTTCGAAGATCACTTCTGCTTGTCCAGAGGCTTTTTGACCGATTTTATTTTCGATGTGCCCGATCTCTACGCCAGCAGATTTAGGAACCATGAATACAGCTATTCCTTTATATCCTTTGCTGGGATCTGTTTGGGCAAATACAGTAAACATATCTGCTTTAGGAGAGTTTGTAATCCAGCATTTTCGACCGTTAATAACCCACTCATCGCCTTGTTTTTCCGCCATTGTTTTGGTTGCAGCTGCATCAGATCCGGCTTCACGCTCAGTTAAACAGAAAGCTCCCAATTTTACCTTTTCTCCGGTAATCAAGGGTTGGATATATTTTTGAAGTTGCTCTGTGGTAGCTCCAATAACTAAAGGTGCAAATGCTAAATTATTACACATGATGGCAGTAGCGCAACCCGCATCTCCATATCCCGTCGATTCCGATACCAATGTTTCATCCAACAGAGTATACCCCGGTCCTCCCGCTTCTTTCGGCATATGTAAATTCATTAACCCAGCTTCATATGCTTTTTGCAACAAATCCATGGGGATTTCATCCGCCTGGTCCAACTCAATCGCATGTGGAGTAATATGCTCTTTGGTGAAGGCGCGTGCCTTCTCTAACAGTTCCTGTTGATAAGGAAGTAAATTGTAATCAACCATTTCGATTCACATTTATATTTTTTTTTAATCAGATCAAAAAGTATGGTACAGCAATTGGTTAATGTTGTGTTAGGATCTATAAAAAAACTTTTTTTTACATTCCTCTAAATTTTGGAAAAAAAAATTATCAACAATGGATAAATTTATCATCATATCCTAAGATGAATTTTCAATTTTAAACTTATTATTGCATAAAAATTAGCTGTAATACAATGTTATTGGAGATTGGGTTAATTTACTGGACGCTATTATGTTCAGTATTATGAAAAATGGAGTTTTGTTGTACTAAAAAGAAAAATAAAGTTATTATTTAAATATATGAACAACTACCCGATCAGTATAAATTGAAACAGAAAAAATTTTCGCAATAAACTGCAAAATTCTAAATCACTCTTCAATAATCTTCATTGTTCTTCAATTAAATTGAAATCTGGACTAACATCAAAGGTTTTCTCAATATGATGTAATAATTCTTTCTCAAAATCCTTCAATTTTAAGATTTCATCAGCAGTTTCCTTGATTAAATACAAAAAAAACTGCTTCTCATTCTCTTTGGCTCTTTGGTTTTTGAATATCAGGTTCTTCTTCTGTTCATCTAAATTTCGAATCCGATAATTTATTCCGGCCTTTATATTCGTCATAAGATCCAAATCATCTGGAATTGTGAACGGCATAATCATCCTCCAATCAAGTTTAATGTTAAATGGGTAGTCAAGTAAATATATTTAATTAATGGTAATAAAAGCGAAGATAGTGTAATTGTGAGATTATAACAGAAGACACATTAACATCAAATCTTCATCGACCGTAAGTGCCTAATCTAATCTTTTTTCTCTCTCTTTAAAAAAATTGCCGCCAATCCAATTTATCCTTGATTTTGCGAAAATATTCTCCCAACTCGCGATAAGTATACAAAATAATATTATTCTTTTCCAAAAAATCCCGAAACTTGGGATTAACCAGCACCTCATAGTCTTGAAATCGACCAATACTCATGTCAGGATCAATTCCTTGCATTTCATCACTATAAATAGCTGGATGAAAGATTAAATGCGACAATCCTGGCTTAATCGATTTAACCAATCCCTTAAAGGCTCTTAGTTTATTTTTAACGGGTTGTAAAGAAGTAAATTTAATCTCATCAACTAAAGGATAACCCGCTTCTTGCAAAAGGTTAAGTTGGCTGCTATATTTATTAAAATCTTCTTTAAAGTCCATATATTCAAACATCTGCTTGGTCATTTTCGGAATCAAAGCCGGAATGCCAAATTCCACTGCTAGTTTTATAAGAACGGGTAAAAATTTCGGATGACCCGGAGCAAACATATGCGAATCCATATGAGTTAAATTTATGCCCAATTTTTGCAGATGCTGAATTTGAGCACGAAATTCTTGTTCTGCCGCTTCTAAAGAAACATGATTTACCGACTCTTTCAAATTTGCCCAGAGAAAACCATTTGCATCGACTAATCCCGAATCTGGTGTGTTGCTCGCAAAAGGTCGCCATTTATATAATGGATATTCACTGTTTAGGGTAAGGTGTACCCCAATATCCCATCTTTCTGGTGATGTTTGTGACGTTTGTGACGTTTGTGCTGTTTGTGCTGTTTGGGATGTTTGTGCTGTTTGGGATGTTTTTTTCGATGATTTCTCTTGTGTTTTTTCTTGCAATGCTTGAAAATTTAAAAGAATATTGGCAATCTCAGGAACCCAAGATGAATTTGCAATAATCGAGCCCGTGCGAAAATTTGTCTTGGAAAAAATATTCTTAGCCGCTAAATTCGCACTGTGAGAAATACTCAAATCATCCAGATGCAGAATTACAACTTTATCGTTGGTAGAAAAACCTAGATCATTAATTATCGATTCGATACAAAATCCCCCTTTTAGTAATGTTTAAGAAGAAGATATTGATAAATGTAGCGTTAACTTTCGAATTTTCAAAAAATAAATTGATTAAGGTTTTAAAATAAATAAAAGTGAAAAAAGAGGCTTCCAATAATGAAAAAAAGACTTTTATCAAGCGAAGTTATGCGATATTTGCGATATTTATAATATTTACTCCTATTCTTCTTTTTTTTCTTTGATTGCAATGATTGCGCCTATTATACTGAGCAAACCTGCACCAGCTATTACAAATAATCCATAACCATAGCCGACGGAATAACTAGAACCACTTGTTGATAATCCATAAGCTATTAATGAAGCATAAATAAAACTATCGAAAAAGATTATCATTAATAGACTGGATATCAAAATAAATATTCCACCTATTAACGCTGCCACAGGATTTCGAAAGCTTGCAAATAAAAGTAAAATTATTCCAATCAGCATAACAATTGGCATTGAAGTAGTAACCATGGTCATGGTGGTGATTGAAAATGTTAATCCTGCTGTAGCATATGCTTGATTTAATGCGTCTGCACCTTGCACCATATAAACAACAAACATTATTAATCCAAATGAGCCGAAAATAAAACTATATCCGGCATAATTAAGACTTATATCACCTTGCGGAGTTCCATACACTTTTATAACCAAAAATGGAAAGATTGTGGCAATTAACATTACCAATAGACTTACTAAAATTATTATTTTTCCAGTTTTCATTTGATACGCTCCTATTGTTGCTGTAATTTAATATTCATCTACATCAATTTAAGCAATGAAAATATCACCCCTTTAAGGTGGTACTTTAAAATGTCAAAAATGGTAAAAAAATTTGATACAACATTCTGTTTGATGTCTCGTATTGGTGAACTAATGATTTCTCTGGTTTTTAATTGTTGTATCTCTAATGTTTATAGCATTATTGGTTGTAATTTAATTAATTATTCGATTTTTGGGAATTTTAAGTTATCTCTGATTATTTTTAACTATATCAATTTTTTCATTAATTCAGGATGATACTTTAGCATTTCTTGAAATGATTTATGCGCTTTTTTATTTGTAATTCTGAACATTTTGAGAAATTCATTACAGATATAACGAGATTCCAAAAATAATCCTAAACAGAATGTTCTTAACAACGGATTCTCGAAAAAAAAGCCGATCAAAAGTGAATCAATAATAACAAAACCATAACGCAACAATGAAGGATTAATCATATAATAATTCGTTCGATTTTTCAGTTTTTCCTCTCGTGATTGAATAAATTGAATTTGATGCTGTGGTAAATTCATTAGTAAATCTTCATTAAACACGATTATCTGAGAAATCTCTATTGAATTATCTTTCAGTAATCGTTCAATTGTATCTGTAACACCTTCTTTCACACCAACCTTATATAAATTCCAATCTCCAACAAAATGTAGTGTTTTCTGCGCTTGAATAATATAAGAGTTTAATTCTTGGAATATCTCAGTAGGTGAACCCACAACCAGATCATAACTGGTGATAAATGGAGGATGCTTTCGCTTATCCATTTCTTCTGATTCAAATTGGAGCGTCTGCATAAGGTCAGCAATTCTCACTTGCATATCATCAAATTCTGAGACCTTCTTGGTTAAATGTGCTTTTTTTTCTGCTAAAATCCCTTTTAAATCACATGGCCAATACTGTTTTGGATGAGTTTCTGCAATCATTATCAATTCTCCTGCAGAAAGATCATCTAACAATTGATAAACCTTATTTTGAGGAATGTTGGTCAACTCACCTAAGCGAGGGGCGCTTATACCAGGATGACGTAATATTTCACTGAAGAGCTTCGCTTTCTGTCCTTTCAAGGATAAAAGATCTAATAATGTTGCCAGATCGTGGTGGGAATTAGAACCTATGCTCATAAATAACAATTCTAACTATGAGGTTAAATAAATAATTATACAATTCTGTCT
>CAYRPF010000100.1:0-9193 GCA_964426185.1 uncultured archaeon
TCCGCTGCACAATAAGATCACTAAACCTCAAATTTGTAATGGAATTACAAATGCAATTTTTTTAACCAGTCGAATGTTCCTAAATTCAGGAGAGTGTGTGGTGTGTCCAAATAAACGATGGGGCAACTATGATGCAGTTCTTCGCTATCAGAACGGATTAGATTTAAAACTTTTTACCTTCTTTAAAGACCAACAATTTAATTTGGAGGGTATGATGGAAGCAATGGAATCATGTGCCCAAAACCAAGAAAAAATTGTGGTAATCTTAAATTTTCCCAACAATCCCACAGGATATTGTCCTACCACTTTAGAAGCCCGACATATTATAGATTCATTAGTGGATTTTTGCGAACGTATCCAAAAACCCGTAGTTGTACTTTGCGATGATGCCTATGAGGGTTTTATCTTCAAAAACAATGTAATTACCAATTCAATATTTTACATGCTGGTAGATCGACATCCTTTGCTGATTCCCTTAAAATTAGATGGAACTTCTAAAGAAATGTTGATGTATGGAGGTCGAATTGCTTGTGTTACCTTGGGAATCCATTCATCATGGGTTAAACCAGAAGAATTACCTGCTTTTCGCGCCGAATGGGAAAATAAATTACAAGGAATGATTCGCTCCACTATTTCTAACTCGAATCATTTCATTCAGGAAATTTTAGTGGAATATTTAAAAGATGGATTTATAAAACTTTTAGAAGATCAGTATAAAATCCACAGTCTTCTTCAAAGAAGATATGAAGAGACAATAAGAGCCTTTAATACCTATAAACATCCCAATATTAACATGGATCCTGGTTCGGGGGGATTTTTTGTCTTCTTAAACTTAAAAGGTATTTCAGCGACAACATTTGCAGATCATTTAGTGTTAAAATATAAAGTAGGTGTTTTTCCCAACGAAAATGTGGAAGAAAATATCAATGGAATTCGATTTGCCTTTTGTTCTGTGCCTAAAGAAGAAATTGAAGAATGTTTCAAGCGAATATTTCAAACCATGAATGATTTCATTCCAATTTCAACTTAAACAAGAAATTTTCTTTTTCATTCTCATTCTTGTTTTCTTTCCTCATTTCTCAAAAATATATTGATGAATATCTTTAATGTCGTTTAAATTTGGCGGTGTTATTCACAGCCTTGTATAATTCAAGCCATTTTTTCCAATATTTTTCTTCGATCGTTTGAATTTTCCCTAAGTGAGCCGCACCCCAATAAATTTGAGATAATTTTTCAACTAATTTGGCGTTTTTTACGGCTGAAGTCATATCTTTTCCACAAACTACAACGCCATGGTTAGTTAATAGAACAGCATTTTTATCACCCATAGCTTTTAAAGCAATTTCTCCAATGTCATCAGTTCCAGCCGGTGTGAATTCTGCCACTTCAATTTCACCTCCCAAGAAAAAGATCATTTCTTCTAATAATACAGGAATTTTTTGTTGAACAGCTCCCAAAATACAAGCATAAACTGAGTGAGTATGAATTACACATTTAGCCTTTGGTCTTGCTTTGTAAATAGCAGAATGTAGCCTATATTCCGACGAAGCAGGGCGTCCTTCGCTCAATTGAGTGCCATCAAACTGAATGTGCACGATATCTTCCAATTTTAAGGTTGCATAATCATTTTGAGTAGGAGTAATAAACATCTCATCTCGCTTTTTTACTCGCATCGATACATTACCTTCTCCAAAATCCACTAAATTCGCTTTATATATTTCTTTAGCACCTTGGAGAACAATTTCACGGTATTTTTTTTCCTTTTCTTGAGTGAGCATGTTAATTAATATTTTCATTTCTGGTTATTAATAATTATCTATGTTTTCTAATGATGGGGATGGAGATGTTTTGTTGTTTTCTTGCAAAAGATTAATAGAATACATTTGTATATCTATTAGAGTAGATAACCATGACAGTATATTTTGCCTTTTTACTTCATATTTACCAACCTCCAGTTCAAATTGCGCCAGTGATCAAACAAATCGTAAAAGAATCTTATCGTCCTATTCTGGATGCTTTACGAGATCATCCCGAAGCAAAAATTACTTTAAATATCAATGCAACTTTGACTGAACAACTCGATGATTACGGGTATCAAGATATTATTGAAGGAATTTCCACCTTAGCTTCACGTGGACAAATTGATTTTACCGGATCGGGCAAATTTCATCCACTACTACCTTTAATCCCCGAACCTGAAGTTCTTCGGCAGATTGAATTAAACACGCAAACCAACCGTCAATATTTCGGAAACATTTATCAGCCCAGGGGATTTTTCCCACCAGAAATGGCTATTAGTGAAGAGATTTTTCCCGCAATTAAAAAATCTGGATTTGAATGGGTGATTTCTTCTGGAATCGCTAACACATTACCGGAATTTCCCAGCACTTTCATTTCGGAACATGAAAAAATTGGGCTGAAATTGGTCTTTCGCGACGATTTAATCTCCATTGATTGTGCATTCGATAAGATAAACACCGTTGAAACATTTGCCCAACGATTGAAGTATAAAAATCAAGATCATGACTACTATGTTATTCTGGCAATGGACGGCGAAACTTTCGGACATCACGTGAAACATGCCATAAAAAATTTCTTAATTCCGCTGTTTGATGCACTACCCCATCGTAATGACATCAAATTATGCACTATTTCTGAAATTATTGATCACTTTCCAACAGGTTCAAAACAAATTCCTCGTGCATCAAGTTGGAGTACAATGCCGTATGATATCGAGCGAAAGGTTCCATTTCCACTATGGTTTGATCCAAATAATAAATTACATCAAGAACAACACCGATTTATTATGTATGCCCTTACCACAGTGCATTTAGCTCAAAAATACCGAGAAAGAATGAGCAATGAACAAAAACAGTTATTGGATAATGCCCGAAATTTTCTCGATCGGGGGATTCATTCTTGTCAACAATGGTGGGCATCTAAACGCCCATGGTACTCACCCGATATGATTATTCGAGGATTAAGTGAAGTTTTATTGGCCAGTGTGAATGCTAAGCGCAGCATTCCACCTGAAGCAGATGATATCCAAGAAGCCATGAATTTAATCTTAGATGATATGCTTAAGGCACAAAATCTTATAATTAAAACCCTGTAATACTAGAAATATTCATCAATTCAGAGATTTATATTACTTAAAACATAACAAGAAAAATCATAAATATCAGTGCTTCAATATTAGGAATAAGTATTGTATTATATGATAAAAAATTCAAGTTTGGAATTAAAATGGCAGATAATGCAGGCTTTGGGAACAATAACGATAAAAAAGAAAAATCTAATCTTCTCGAGAAGAAAAAAATTATAGATTTCGACAAATTTCGCCAAGATTTTGAGCAATTCGTTGAAAATATCAACCCCCTCAAAATTTTTGAAACAAATCAAACCAACCAATTAAATAAGGAACCTCTAACAGCGATGCAAACAAGTAATTCCAAGAATAAACTGGATATTTCTAACAGTTCTCAAGATGAAAATTTTACAAATGAGTGGTCTCAGTATACACAATCTGTCCAAAAAGAGATGGAAAATGCCCAAGAACAAAAATTCCAGCGACAAAACCAACAATTAGCCAAAAAAATTAAGAATAAAAACAGATTGAAACGTCGGCAAACTCGATTGCATAATCGTCAAAATCGTGAGCGAGAACGGCTGAAAGCATTTTTTATCCAACAACAAAAGGAATTCCGTCAAAAATTGGCCGAAATCGAACAAAATCGGAAAGAAAAGCGTCAGAAAATTCAACAAATTACCAAATTGACCCATAAGGAACTGCAACTTCAAAATCAAACAATAATGCAGGAAAATAGGGAACTGCAACAAAAAATTCGGGAACACAGAAGAACCCTTCGTCTAAAACGAAGAGCAGCCCGACAAGCCCGACAACAAATGAGTACACAAATGCGAAAAGAATATTTAACAGAAACACAACAAATCCGACAACAGAGCTGGAACAGATTCCTCCGTCAGCAGCGAAGACGAACTGAACGATTTTTAAAATATTCCAATCGATTGTGGTGGCGGGGTTATTTGAGTTTACTCGCTTGGATTGTGGGAATTTTCTTGATTCTCATGGGAATCTTTTATATCTTTAAATTTTTAGGAATTGATTTGATCGGTTTGGTGCTACAAAACACTACAAATGCTGGTTAATTATAGTTAATTATAGAAAGAGATGGAAAAAATGACTCGCTCACGTAAAGGATTATTCAATCAGCCTATAAGGGATCTTATAAGAAATCTAGAGAAAATTGGAGATGAATTAAACAACTTTTTTTCTCCAAAATCCAATCCGAATGATAATGAATTAAAATCTGAGCAATCAGAACTTGATTTATCAGAAATTACACCTGAAGAAAAAGAAGAGTTAGAAAAAGAATTGCCATTGCCAATGAAAATTGCACGCGGTTGGCAAGATTTTGTTCTAAACACCCAAAAAACTTTAGAGCAATTTGAATCCGAGATGCAACAGAATCATTTACGACGATTGGAAAGGATGAGAAAACGACAGAAAAACGCACGACAACGACGATTAGAGCGAATAAAAAAAAGAGAAGAGCGCTTAGAAAAGAAATTCAAACAAGAAATGGAAGAGTTTGAAGCTGCCAATCAACGATTGAATGAAGAATTTTTGGCGATGCAAAATGATTTGTATCAAAAAAAATCCGCCCAGCGTGATAAATTTCATTCAAATTTAGCAGCCACTCAAAACAAATGGGAAAGAGTAAGTAGGAAAAGACAACGCAATATTGAAGGAATTTTGAAGGGAATCAATCGCTGGGGCTGGCGACAACAGCTTCGTATCGTTCTAATTCTTATTCCTTTGATTGTGGTACTTGTACTGGTTATAATCTTGATTCGTCCTTTTCTAACTGTTATATAATTTGAAAAAACATGCAAAATCTTCAAAAAAAGAAATAAAATAAAAAATTATTCGCATAAACGACGGACAAAACTTTGGACATTAAAAAGAGCATCACGTGGCCCTTTATTTGGATCAATAAAAGCCACCAACGCCCATCCTTCATGCATTGCAATAATTATATGGCCCTTTCGGGATACATTTGTCGCAATTATGCGTTCAGGGGTGAACTCTACGATCATATAAGTGATCTTCATTATCTGAATACGTCCAGGATTTTTACCATCAGTTTTTTGCGCTTCTTCTATGGCATCTATAATTTCATCAATTTCCTGCTGTAAATCCCAATTTTCGGTTTGAAACACTAATTCTTTTTTTGGATTTATCACCGCCCCGCCAAATACAGCAGGTTCAGTATCCAATAATTCAAAAATCAATTTTTCATAATCCATATGATCTTTTTAGCTTCATCACCTTAAGAAGGTGAGGGTTAATTTTGCACTCCTTCTCAGAAACTTAATGGAGATAGCATATAGAAGAAAAATGAAAAGAAGACATTCACACAAAAATATATATGATTGTAAATAATAGTTCATTAAGATATTAACACGAGGTATAGCATAATGGGACTACGATTAATCGGAAAATCAATTAAACTGGCAATGCGAAGTCGCCGTCGTTTTATTGTATTTACTTTAATGTACACCGTTTTAATGGCATGGATGGCTTCAAATTTTGAAACATTCTTCTATAAAGAAGGCGATCCAACAGAAAACGAATGGCTGATGTTAGGGATTTCTATCGTTTCTACACTTATTTTATCAATATTATATGCTTGGATTGTTATTAATTATCGCAAGCGGGAAATAGCAACTCTAAAATGTATTGGATATACTAATGCAAATATCCGCACGATTATTATTGGGGAATTAATGTGGGTTACTTTTGTGGCATTCGTATTAGTTGCGGAAGTTCTAATCCATATTACCGCTGCAATAACTTATTTCTATTCACAAGCAGCAAATTTCCCTGGATTAGAAGAATATCACCAGATAACGCGTCCGTTATTAAGTATTTGGCCAATAACAATTACATTAGCTATGTTTATCGTTGCTCAAGTTCTAGGTATTACTGCAATGTATGCAAAAATACTAAAGCTGAGGCCAATTGTGGCGTTGAGGGTGTTAAAATAAAGGAGGAAGAAAAATGCCAGAAGTCATGATAAAATTGGAAAATGTTCAAAAAGAATTCCGCCTACGAGGCAATATCATTCGTGCATTAGCAGATGTAAATTTAACGATCAATGCAGGCGAATTTGTGATCATTATGGGTCCAACAGGTTGTGGAAAAACCACTCTTTTGAATGTAATGAGCGGATTGGATCTCCCTGATGATGGAACTGTCATTGTTGACGGAGAAAAAATTGAACGTGCTACCGAAGAACGGCTAAGTAATATTCGACGCCGAAAAATTGGATTTGTTTTTCAAGATTTCAATCTGGTCGAGAACCTAACTGCAATCGAAAATGTAGAAGCTGTGTTATGGCCGGGAGTTCTCCGTTCTAAGGAAATTGAAGATCGTGCCATTGCAGCACTCCGAAAAGTGGATTTGCTCGATCGTAAAGATAATTTACCGAAAGAATTATCGGGGGGGGAAAAACAAAGAACAGCAATTGCCAGAGCGATTATTCATAAACCCCGAATTCTGTTTGCAGATGAACCTACTGGAAATTTGGATAATGAAGCTGCCCGCCAAATTATGGAATTACTAAAACAACTCAATAAAGAAATGGGTACTACGATGTGCATTGTTACTCATGATAAAGGGTTAGTTAAATACGGAAACCGATTGGTCGAAATGGAACATGGAAAAGTCGTTAAGTCTTAATTTATTATATAATTTTTATTAAAGATCTTGAATTTTCATCCAATTTTTTCTTATCTTTTATTTCCAACTACTTTAAAGCTATAATATCGATCTAAAAGAAATTTGGTGACATATCCAAAAGTTAATGCAATTATAATTCTAACATTTAGAATCCAATTTGTCCAAATTCCCAAAAGAAATTGAATGAGTAAATTTTCTCCTGTAGTTAATATGGCAAAAATAAAATAAAGTCCGAATTGTCGACCCATTTCCTTAAAATGAGTGGAATTCCTGCGAAAGACCACAAATTTATCTAAAAAAAATTTTAACACATAAGTAATCAATACGGCCAAAGCTGACCCTACTATTTCTGGCATATTATAAGGATTGGTTGAGAGATACACAGTTTGGAAAAAGGGAATCGAATTTAGTCGGGGTTCCAGCCAAGGATATATCACTACCAAGTGGAAATTCTGGATCACGATGTTTAACAAGACCATTAATACTGCAAATGTAAAATAGGTAAAAATTTGAAACCCAAGAGAGGGTAGTGGTGGATTTAGTTTCTGGGTGTGATCCTTGATAACCATTATTTAATTTAATATGGGATATATTTTAAAAATACTAAGATATTATGGAAAAAAAAAGGAATATTCAAATTTTTGGCATGCATTAATAAATTAATGTTATTAATACGTGCTCCAACTTCGGTTGTTTTACAGATTGTAGGAATTTCTATATTAATGATAATTTTATCACAATGGTTTTCTCGAAAATTTTCCGTTTCTGCAGAATCTCAAATGCAAACCCAAATGCTGGTTCAAGATCTGCAAGATCAACTACGTGCTGCTCAAAATGATAATAATTCCCAATTAATTGCCCAAATCAATGAAGAAATGATGGTACTTCTGCGTGAAATGTCAAAAAAACAGTTTTTACCCATGATTATCCGCTCAATAGCTTTTTTTGCTATTTGGGGCCTGATGAAGTTGTTATACGGTAATTATGATGAATATATATATATTTCTGAGAGTCTGGTAATTCGATCAATCTTCACACTGTATTTAATTATTGCTCTTCTTTCATCCGTTGTAATTACAATTGGAAAGAAATTGTATCTAAAAATGCATCCGGAAAAGAAGAAAAATAAAGAATTAGTGGTGGATAAAATTCGGGCTTTGCAATCCAATATTATCTATACTTCTGAAAATCCAACTACAAATAATGCCCAAAACCAATATTCAGATGCTAGTTCCTCTTCAATGTTAAATTCTGATTTAAATACACCCCAAATTAAGAAAGAGAAAGGGTGGAAAGAGCGTTTGGAGCAATAGAAAAGAAAAAAAGAAGAATTTAACCATTTTTTTGGTATTTTTAGTTTTTTTAGAAAAGATTTCCGTTGATAAAAGCCCTAATGTACTTTTCGTATAAAGTAGCCCAGCGGGTAGGAATTGAAGTGGCAATTGCACACCCTAATCGACATCCTTTACAAAATGGAAAGCCATCTTTCATATCCATGATCTGTTTTGCCTCATATGAATGGTAAACATCACATAAAGGATATTTCTTTACATTGACGCGAAGAACGGGATGAATTTTGCATGGTAAAACCACCTCACCTTTATAATTAATAACGATAAACGCCCGCGCAGAAACACAATGCAACAAATTTTGATAACCAAAACCCCCTGCTTCAATAATATCAGCACTTATCGTATCTGTAATGATGTTTGGATATATTTTAACCAGTCTTCGGATTTCAGCTGCGTATTTATGAAGATCCGGGATAAATGAGAAAATATCATCTACGATGTGAGGGGTATCTTGTTCCCGAATTATATTTTCACATGGAAGCATTTCAATCATAGCACCGAGTTTTTGTGCCAATTTGCTCATTTCTTCCATGTATGGGAGATTTTCCTTGGTGATGACCATTGATATAATTACTATTTTTCTTTCTAAAACGGCTGCCCTAATTCCTTTAATGGTTTGCTTAAAAATGGGAATCCCTCGATATTGATCGTGTTTTTCTGCAAAAGGCCAATCTAATGAAACCATAATTAATTCAGCATCTTTAAACTTCTGAGTTTTAATCAATTGGTATAACAAAAGACCATTTGTGGCCACCGTCGGCATCATTCCTTTCTGTTTCGTATAAGAAATTAATTCTGGCAAATCTTTTCGAAGAGTTGGCTCTCCGCCGGTGAAATTTACCACCTGAACATCTAATTTGTGCAGTTCATCAATGATTCTCTTAACTTCATTAGTTTTCATTTCTTGGGCCAATTCTTGCTGAAAATCAGGATGCCAAATGGAACAGAAGACACACTTTGCGTTACATTTTAGTGTGAGTTCGATTTGAGCGTTAAGGGGCTTGTAAATATGGTTAAAGGAAAAATTATTGAGGGTAAAATTCTTTGCAAATCGCAGATAGTTCAATCGAGTCAT
>CAYRPF010000101.1:0-9093 GCA_964426185.1 uncultured archaeon
AAGATTTGGGCATCGATACTATTAAGCAAGCAGAGATCTTTGGACAGATTCGTGAAAAGTGGCAGATACCAGAAAATGTTGAAGTGAATCTTGCAGATTTTCGAACAATTGAAGATATAGTTAGAATTATTAGATCTTTAGAAAAACCATCGAAAAATGCCTTTTCATCAAATTCAGAGGATATTTCACATGATTTCCAATATTTAGAAAATATTGAGGAAGATTCTGAAAATAATATTTCAATTTTCTCTCTAAAATCAATTTTGCTAGAAAAACCAAGTGAAAGGGAAGAAAATGAAGAAATTTACAAAAGACCTTTAGTTTTAATCGAGTTTAATGACCATTCACATTTGAATGATAAAGTTCAAGAAGTTTTACAAAGCCGACAGATTAAAATAATACCCGTAATATTGAATACCGAATATAATAGCGATGAAATCAAGCGATTCACTGAAAATATCAAAGAAAAACATCATGTTGATGCAATTACACTTGGAATTATTACACCTGCTCTTGAACAAGAGGATTATTTCCAAAGTTCAGAGAGTATATTAATGGTACTTTTCCATTTTCTAAAAGCTTTGAATCCTGCAATTATTCAAAGTTGTTTTATTTTATCAAATGAAACAATCCTTTCTTCAACTGATATTTCTAATCCCGTAAGTTCTGGAATATCGGGTTTTCTTAAATCGCTTGGTAAAGAATTTAAATTCGAATTTCGACATATTTATTTTTATGATGTAAAAGATGCGATTTCTGAATTATTATATCAAGAAACACTTTCAGAAATCATCTATAATAAAGAAGGTTTGCGTCATACAATAGATCGAGTCAAAATTTTGCCAACTGACAATGCAAAATCAATTAATATAGAAGAGAATGATTTAGTTTTAGTAACTGGAGGTGCAAGAGGGATTACCTTTGAATGTATTGATAAGTGGACGAATAGTGTCCATCCTTCTCTTATTCTGATTGGTCGAACTCCATATGATTCTTCTCTAGAATCATACTTACACTATACTGAAGAGCAACTAACTAATCTTAAAAAACAAAAGATTCGCTACTTAAAAAAGCATAATCCATCAATTACACCTGTGCAAGTTCAGAAAGAATGGAAGAAATTCTTGAACCAATTAGAATTGATAAAAAATCTTCGAAAATTACGAAATAAAGGGATCCAAGTAGAATATTATGATTGCGATGTCACAGATTATGATAAAATGGCCGAAATCTATGAAAAAATAAAAAATCAGTTTAAAACACCCGTTTCTGTGATTATTCATGGAGCAGGCATGGAAGAATCCAAGAATTTTGAGAAAAAATCTGCATCAATGGTAAAGCTTATTCATGATATAAAAGTCAAGGGTTTTTCAAATCTTCTAAAGATCTTTTCTAAAGATTTCTTGAAATATTGTGTTGTATTTTCCAGCATCGCTGGAAGATATGGGAATACTGGACAAGTTGATTATGCCTATGCCAATGCTTTTCTCTCAAGGATGGCATGGAATTCTCATAATTCAATACCGATGTTAGTTATTGATTGGTCAGCTTGGACCGGAGTGGGAATGGCCACACAAGGTTCAACTTTGAAAATTTTAGAAATGGCTGGAGTAACACCTATTCCTGTGAGAACTGGAACAGAAATTTTCTCGTTTTTGCTTAGAAATGGCTATACTGGAGAATATATTGTTGCGGGAAACATGGGTATATTTGAACCAAACTTAACTATTACCACAAACTTGGAACCTGAAAAGTTTCCCATGATAAGTTCCGTTCAATATCATAAAGGTGATACTTTCGGTATTCATAAACTTTCTACAAAGCGAGATTTTTATCTCATCGACCACCAAATTGGCTCAAAACCTGTTTTTCCAGGAGTCATGGTGCTGGAATCTTTCGCTGAATTCTATAATTCCATTTCTCAAGAAGATCAATTTGATATAATTGATGTTGAATATAAAGTACCGTTAAAAATGCTTGAAGGAAAAGAAACAGAGATAAAAATGCTCTATAACTCTGAATTTGTCAAGGAACAAGAAGATAATTACGGTAAAGTTATTCCATACCTAATTTTTCAATCAATTTCTTATCCTAAGGTAATGAAAGGAAAACCTTTAGTTAAAAATCATTTTACCGGAAAAATATTATCATTATCTGGGAATTCTATGTCTTCTTCCCTTTCTATAAAGATTCCTAAGCACATTCCATTTATTTCGTTATTCTCTCAAGAAGAAATATATTCCATTTTCTTTCATGGACCACGATTCAAAGTGATTGAAAAATTATTGATTTGGGAGCAAGATTCGCTTTTAACGAAAATATCATGTAAAAATGAATTATTATTTTCATCCAATCTCCAAAAACCATCAAAAGAACGATTTTTATTCAATCCATTAGGTATTGAGAGCCTTTTCCAGACCGCAGCACTGTATGATTTAGTTCGTTATTCCCAATTATCATTACCTTCTAAAATTGGGAAGATTCACAAGATATCAAATGAAATACCTCAATATGCTTATGTTATCTATCGAGGAAGAGATGGAACTCATAGTTATTTTGATGCCGTTCTTTTAAACTCTGATAAATCACCCATTTTGGAACTTTATTCTCTTGGATTGATCCATACTGATTTGCAAATTCCTATTAAGCCCTATATTAAGGAAAAATTAGAAATTTTGGCAGAAATTGGAGGAATTTTTCCATCCGATTATAATTCCCAATATCACATCTTACCTTTGCTTCAATTGCGACAAAAATTTGAAGAAAATCCTAGCTTATTAGGTCAATATTTAACTGATAATGAAATTCAGCAGATTCAAGAAATTAAGAATGAAAAACGACGATATGAACGAATTGCAGGAATTATATGTGCAAAAAATGCCTACTTTAAATTTTTAAACAAATCGGAGCAATATTTAGCGATAGAGGTAATAAAGAAAAAAACTGGTCAACCCTTCATGAAATCAAGTAAATCTTTAGAAATTCTTCCAGTGTACCTTTCAATAACTCATTCGAATTCATTTGCTTGTGCTGTTGTTAGTAATCATCCAATTGGAATCGACTTGGAAAAAATAAAAGATCGAAATACATCATTTTACAAAGAAGTATTTACGCCTCTAGAACAACGTTTCATTCAAGAGAATTCTTTATTGGGGACTAAATTCTGGACTATTAAAGAAGCATTTTCAAAAGCAATCGGCACTGGTTTATGCATTAATTTAAAACAGCTTGAGATTTCTCATTCTTCTGAAAATAATCACTTTGATCTTACCTATTTAGGAGAAGAAAAGCGTTTACGAGAACTTGTTGAAAATGTAAAATGGATTTCTAATCAAAATAAAAACTACATTCTAAGCTTATGTGAAATACCCAAAGAAATCTTTAAGAATTTGGAGGAATTCTAATGAAGAAAATCGTGCACGAAATTATTGTTAGAGAAGAAAAACTCCACGGAATACTTTTTCTTCCTGATCAAACAACTAAGTCTAAGTTAAAAGATGATTCTGAGGAAGCATCTAAAGACTCCGAGGTATTTCCATTAGTAATCCACATCAATGGAATGCCCGGGACTTCACCCGAAGAAGATCAAGAACGGTTTGGGCAGTGCTTCACCCAGAATGGAATTGCACTCTATTGTTTTGATCACCTCGGGGTTCGCCAGAGTTCTGGGGTCTTTACCTACTTTGCGGCTCAGGCAAATATTGAGTATGTAATTGATAATCTGGTTCAACATCCACAGATTGATCCTCTCAAAATTGGTTTACTAGGGGAAAGTTTTGGGGGTGCAATGGCTCTATGTCATACTGCCAGAGACAATAGAATTTCTGCAATCGGAGTTAGATCACCAGTTTTTGACACGGAAATAATTCCTACTTATGGATTTTTTGATGATCTATTGAAAATTTGGACCAGAAACAAACAAATGCGATTTCCTTCAGGTAATGATTTAAAAAATATCTACATCACTCAAACTCGCCACTATAATCCCAAAAATATGATAAAAAGGATCAGCCAACCATTTTATTTAGTTGCAGGAAAAAAAGATGAACTACTAGGATATCAAGGATTTGAAAACCTTTTCAAAGAAATTCGTTCTTCAGTCAAATTTTTTGATCTTCATCCTAAAGCCAATCATAATTTTTCAGATAAAAGTGATTTTGAAAAAATGCGTAATACTTTTGTAAAATTTTTTAATAATGTTTTATTCAAAGAAAGATGAGCTATATCCGAAGGGATTTGTATCTTTGATCTCTAGATCGAGAAGTCGGCGTTTTATCATAGTTTGATACTTGATCTCCGAGAGAATAACCCAAGATACTTAGTTCTTCAAGATTTTTTTTAATTCATTTCCAATAATTGTACCCATATCTGAACAAGTTGTTTTTTTTAATTTTTTAGTTTTATCTACAGATCTTGGATAAATATCAAGAGTTCTAGATTCCTCAAGTGAAGTTATTACCGCTTTTTCAATAAACTGCGCTAATTTTGGATCATTGAATTTTTCTTCAATCATTAGTTTGCATGACAAAATTGCCCCAATTGGATTAGCTATATTTTTTCCCGCAATATCTGGTGCAGAACCGTGAATTGGTTCGAAAAGGGCTAAACCATTTGGGTTAATATTAGCACTTGGTACCATACCCAAAGAACCAATCAACATTGCGGCTTCATCGCTAATTATATCACCAAACATATTTTCTGTAACCACTGTTTGAATTGTTGAAGGCGATCTAATTAACCATTGACAAAATGCATCTACATAGAAGTGTTTCTTTGAGATTTGGGGATATTTCTTGCCTTGTTCATTGAAAATCTCTCTCCAGAATTCACTGCAGGCCAACATATTAGCTTTATCCACTGAAATAATTTCGGTATGATTTTTACGCACTGCAAATTCAAAGGCATATTGAATGATACGCTCCACCGCCTTTCGTGAATATACCATTGAATTAACTGCACTGTCTTTATTGACGATGCCTCCTATTCTTGCATATAATCCTTCCGTATTTTCTCGAATAATTGAGATATCAATGCCATTAGGAAAGAATTCTGGCTTTAAGGGGCAGATATCTTGTAATGGTTCATATTGCTTTACAGGGCGTAAATTTACATAAAGATCGAATCCTTGTCTCATCTTTAAAATTGCAGATTCTGCTACTCCTGCTGGTAAATCTGGGACCCCTATAGCTCCAAAAAGGATAGCATCACTTGATTTCATCAAATTAAATGATTTTTCTGGGAGATTCGTGCCAGTCTGTTTGTAAACTTCTCCTCCCAAGGGCGTTTCAATTAAATTGAAATCATAATTGGTATATTGGCCAATAATTTTGAGAATTTTCACACCTTCGTTGATAACCTCAGGACCTATACCATCCCCTTTTGCTATTGCGATGGTTTTTTCCATTTATAGTCTCAAGATATAATCTGTGGATTGGAATTAATACTTTTTCCCCATTTATTCCTTAGAATTTTGCATAATACTTATTAATTCTTGATCTTGGAATACATTATCTCCAGGTTTTGGAAATATTTTAGTAATTTTACCTGATATTGGCGCAAGAATGCGGTTACGCATCTTCATTGCTTCCAAAATTAGAAGTTCTTGCCCTTTTTTAACGATGTCTTGTTCTTTTACTAGTATTTGAAAAATTTTTCCTGGAATTGGAGCTTTCACATTAGAATTTTTAGGGAGATTGGAGTTTATTATCGAATTTTCCACTTCAATATAGGGTCTAATATTAATATCCACTTCTTCTCCTTCAAGATAAAATTTTCCATTTATTTTTTCTAAAATAAAGGAATATTTCCCAAATGTTACTTTAAATCGATTTTCTGCTTGTTGAACCACTTTAGGGGAAAATACATAGCCATCTATTTGAATTTGTTGATTATCCAGGAGTTCTATGATAAATTCTCTTCCATGATAAATTACTTTCTTTTTTTTAACCAATACAGGTTCGCGCTCCTTAAAATTAAAATAACCCTTGAGAAGTTACCGTACTTGTTCTCTCCGTGCTGATTCTCTCCATAAATTTCGAGTTGGCCGAGTTTGTATTTCGGTAACGCTTTTTGTAGGCGTCAACTTGAATAATTCCATCACTTGGGATATTGCTGCAATTTTCATATATTCGTAATTTCTGAGAATCTTGGCAATATTTATTTGATTTAAAAATTCGGTAGAAATCGTCCAACGTTTGTATTCTCTAGTTTCAATAATTGCTTGATGTAGTTCTAGGTTTGTCTTTAAACCAGAAATTGTTAATTCTCTAAGGGCTGTACGGGCTTGAATAATTGCTTGATCTCGTGTTCGAGCCCAAACAATTAGCTTTCCAATTAGAGAATCAAAATTATTGGGAATAACATAATTTGGGTATATAAATGTGTCAAATCTGACATTAGAACCACCTGGGATAATAACTTGAGTTATTTTTCCACTTTGAGGGAGATTTTGGGTGTGTGGATCTTCAGCATTAATTCGAAATTCGATAGCATGACCGCTAAATCGAATGTCTTTTTGGACATAAGTTAAAGGTTGACCTGCGGCCACTCTGAGCTGTTCTACCACTAGATCAATACCAGTGATCATTTCTGTAACAGGATGCTCGACTTGAATGCGTGGATTTACTTCATTGAAATAAATTTTGCCATTTTTCCATAAAAATTCCGCCGTTCCTGCATTTACATATCCAAGATTCTTTGCTAATTCACAAACTTTTATTCCCAGCTGATTGATTTCATCCCGAGGGAGAAAAGAGGGTGCTTCTTCTATTAATTTTTGATTAGCGCGCTGAATTGAGCATTCTCGATCTCCTAAATGAATAACATTTCCATGATTGTCTCCAATGAATTGGATCTCAATGTGACGGGGATTTTCGATAAATTTTTCAATAAATATCTCTTTTCGACCGAAAAATTGTTCTGAAATTGCCTGACATCCTTCAAATGCAGATTCCAAGGTAGATTGTTCATTAACTCTTTCCATTCCTCGGCCTCCGCCTCCAAAAGCAGCTTTAATTATAATTGGATAGCCTATTTGTTCTGCTATCTCATGTGCTTCTTCCAAAGTTGTGATATATCCTGAAGATCCTGGCACAGTAGGCAGACCTACTTGAGCTGCGATTGTTTTTGCTTTAATTTTATCTCCCAGATAATCGATAATTTCTGATTTTGGACCAATTAATACTTTCCCGTTCTCTTCAACTCTGCGTGCAAAATCCGCATTTTCTGATAAAAACCCATATCCAGGGTGAATTGCATCTGCATTAGACTTTTCAAGAATTTCTAAGATTTTTGGAATGTTAAGATATGTTTCTTGGACAGTTCCCGAACCTAATGAATAACATTCATCTGCTAATTTGACATGTAAAGAATATTGATCTTCTGTAGAAAATACAGCAATAGCATAAATTCCTTGCAAACGACAAGCTCGAATAATTCGAACCGCAATCTCACCACGGTTGGCAATAAGTACAGATTGAAGAGTCATTACATTAACTCATACAAAATGAATAAAAAGAATTCCTCGAACTTTCATAGTATTAATCATAGAGAAGTTTTATTTAAATAAATAATCTTCTATACAAAAATCTTGTGGCCATTAAAAATTAGTATCTTGAAATTTAATCAGATACATCTAATTCAAAGAGTTGTGAAACTGGAATATCAAAAAATTTAGCAATTTTCAATGCTAAAATAAGGTTTGGTTTTTTTGTTCCATTTTCAATATAGGAGATCATTTGACGGGATACCCCTACTGCTTCAGCAAGTTCCTGTTGTGAAAGATGGAAATTTTCTCTGTATTCACGCACCCTATTCTTCATTATCTTAGATATCCTTGAATTATGCTGCTTTATATTCATGTAGTGAAAAACAGAAAAAAGATAGTTCTGCTTATCAATCTGTGAGTTCAAATAATTCTTCTATTGGAACTTTGAATGTATGTGCTATTTTCATAGCCAGAGTTAAAGAAGGCACGTATTCTCCTGATTCCAAATATTGAATTGTGCTTTCTGAGACACCAATTTTATCGGCCAATTGAGGGATTGTAATTCCTTCTTTTTCTCGTAATAATCGAATCTTGGTTCTTATTTGATCTTTCTCCCGCATTTTTGATAGAAAATAGGCAATAAACTCATCAAATACCACATTGTTATCAGAAAATACATTGGACGAAACAGATTTTGGGATATTTTGTGTGTATTTATGCACTAATTGATTCATTTTTTCCTCAATAATTGACGGATTACGAACTCCCGGGATATATCCTTCTGGACGAATACTTCCTTTTTGAGCACTTGCTGCAGCAGCACTTGAACCTGCAGTTTCGATTTTTATTTTATAAATTTTGAGTATTCGATCTCTAATGTTCTGGTAGATTGCCACGTTTTGAATGCGTGAATAAGGTATGGTAGTCTTAGTTTTAGTTAAAACACCATATCTAATTATAATAAACTTATCTGTAAATTCATATGAAAACGCTTTTACATATAATACTGAGAATATAAGGGTTAATCCAATGATGAGAACAGTAACTCCAATCATTACCCAGAATATGACAATCCAAAGTAATCCTTCATTTAAATTACTATTCTCATCTCTGGCGATCAGTATAATCAACCATCCAATTCCGTAGATAATCAAATCAACTAATAAAGTGCCTATTATACTTCCAATTACTTCATGTTTGACAAATGCTGGGTCAATACCATGAATATCTTCATGTTCCGATGTTGTCGGTTTCATTTTCTTTGATTTTCACTTCTTTTTTTCATAGCTTCTATTGGAGCAAAATAGCAATCAAAATTTTCGCAACCAATAGTTGCACAAGAAAAATATAGGTTTGAAGTATAAAAAGCTTTGCAACCAGCGGTTGCATTTTATGGTTTCAAATTTCAACACAAATTTTTAAACACAAATAGATATCTTAAATTAAGGAAGGCGGAAATAATGATTTGGCACTGGCTTTCTACACAAGATCACACCTCAGTTATAAGGTACAATTTAACAGGATTTTCATCAACAACTAGATGGCTTTGCCCAATGAGATTTTAATTTTATTTAATATTATCACTGCCGAATTAAATAAAAAACTAT
>CAYRPF010000102.1:0-9016 GCA_964426185.1 uncultured archaeon
AATGGGTTAATATAGTTGGAAGGATCGTTGTAGTCTGGAGCCCATCCGATCATATAGAGTTCTAATTTGTCAAAATCGCCTAATAATCGATCGAGGTATTCACCCCAGGTCATACCAGTTAAAGCAACATAAATACCAATATCACGGAGATTATTCATTACAACGACACCTAAGTCTGCACGAACTTCATTTCCTGTATTCCAGGTGTAATTATATATTCCAACAGGCTGTGTGGCTGCTAAATCTCTCCAATATTCACTATCATTTAAGTGGTCGGCAGCACCTACTGGAGCTAGATCATTATCAATTAAGATTTGTCGAGCCTTGGTGACATTATATGTAGCTGGTTCACAATCAGGATTATGGTACAGAATACCTTCAGGAACTGGGCTTGTCATCCGTTCAGCATTTCCTAAAGCGATTTCTTCAATAATGTAATCATAATCGATTGCATAACTGATAGCTTGTCGCATAGGCTGATTAATTCGCTTGTTGTTCATACCCATGTACAAGATAACGGTTGATTTTCTTTGTTCTTGAACTGAAAAGAATTCAGATTCTTCATATTGCTCCAAAAATTCAGGAGAAGCACCATCAACCCAATCAATATCACCTGCTAAGAAGGCTTGGTTTTTCGCGGTTCCGTCTTCATAGTAGAGGAACATGATATTTTTGATGAATTTTTCAGGTCGTTCACCATGCCAGTCTTCGAAATACTCTAATTTGGTGTATTCATCAGTTTGTTCGATGTATTTGTAAGGACCAGTTCCAATCAAAGTATCGGTGGCAACGTCCATTAAAGCATCGGTAGGATACTCATCTTCGGGTAAGATCACAGAACCACTGAAGCATAATAAAGGAACAAAAGCTACGTAAGGATAGTTCAAGGTAAATTTGACTGTATAATCGTCAACAGCTTCTGTCTTGTTGATTACTAAAGGAGTTCCAGGATAGACACCTGCTAAGGGTTCGTATAATTCAGCGATTTGAGAATCACCAGATTCAATTAAAGCATTTAATCGATCGAAGGTATAAACCACATCATCAGCAGTTAAGGTGGAACCATCATGGAAGGTAACACCTTGTTTCAAAGTAACTGTAAATACATCTGCTTCGGCATTCCAAGTTCCCATATCAGTAGAAAGAACTGGAACAATGGCAAGTTCAGGATCGCTTAAGTTATAACCAAACAATCCTTCACAAACTTGATCAATCACATCAATGGAAGCGCTGTCCCATGCTTGATGAGGATCTAAATCCACAACCAAGGAACCGACACCATAATACAAGGTATCATCTGCTTCACCAGCCATAACAGCGGCTGGAGCGGCAGCAAAAGCGCTTACCATCAAGACTGCAAGTAAGGCATAAATACTTCCTTTTTTCATAACAATCACATAATATTTTGTTTCCTTAATTCCAAAAAATTAATTTTTATTAAGAAATCAAGGAACATTTTAATAATTAGTGTTTAACCTATATAAAAATTTCGATTTGAAATTTAATGCAAACTAGTATTTAACAAGATAAATCAAAGTTTAGAGAGTAAATTTCAATTTATTAAGGGTCAAATTAAGAATTAGCATGAATTTTTTCTAAAACCGTTAAATTTTATTCTGTTTTGCCAAAAATAAGGTGTTGCACTTTCGGGCCAATTTTCAATTACGAAAATAAATTATTCGTTACTCTTTTATATGTTATAACTTTGATAAGAAGCATACTAATATATTTTTATTACTTTTCAATTGAACCAAATCTTGATTTCTCGTTTATGATGAAAAATATGATGGTTCATTTTTCAAGAAATTATTTTAAGATTGTTGGTTATTGACAGAAAAAAGAATATTTTTGTTTATTTTGAAACTGAAATCTCAAATAAAAGACCAAATATCTTTTCTAATTATTGATTCCAATAATTCATTAATTCAAAAAAAATAATTTTTTCATATATTTGCATTTATCGGAAAATAAATTAATTTACCTTAAGTTTTACTTCTTTCGTGTATTTTGTAGAAATTTCTAAAACATCAAATCGTTTTAATCTCAATTAGGAATATCTTCTTTTTCTTTATTCAAAATTTCACTTCAATGAAAAAGTTAAAATAAGGTCAATTTTTTATAGTATATAATTAAAAATTTTACTTTGTAAAACATTTTTTCTTTTTTCAATAATCATTTTTTTTGTTGAATAAAAATAAAAGAAACACACGGTGAACTTTCATGTTTCAAATATTTGTTGGTTTAAAGAGTTGAATGAAAAATGGCTGAAGAAGAAGTAGCTGAAACATTAAATATAGAGAAAAAATCAAACTTTTTAACAAAAATAAAAATGAAATTAAGTTTAAGTCAAAACATTATTGTCGGTGTTTTATTACTATATTTCATTTTTTTTGGATGGATTACTAACTGTGGAACACCTGAGATTCAAAATAATCCTCAAGATTATCCACCAGATAATATTCTATTTGTTTATGCAACTTTTTTTAATTTTGAGGATAAGTTTCATGCTTGGGGTTTACACATTCCTGAACTTTTAGAATTTATTTATGAAATACCTGTTGCTGCAAGTTTGATTATCTTGATATTGATTGGAATTTATCAATCCTATAGAGAAAATTTTGTAGTTTATGGGATAAAAAATAATCTATGGACAGTTCCGTTTATAATCTTGATTTCTTGGATTTGGACATCTATAAATGCTCATGAGTTAATTTTTATCACCATAGGAAGATATTTCTCTTCATATCATGGATATCTCAACCTTATAGTGCTTATTTTTGTATATTGTTTGGCAGGATATATTGGTTCATGGTTAAAAACAGTGAAGCAAAGAAGAGATGCTCTCTTAAAAGAAAAAGCAATGGAGATCTATCAGAAAGTTAGAAGAGTAGAAACGGAGATTCAATAAGTTAAGAGGTGAAAAAATGAGTTTACTAAAATATACAATAAGAAGAATTTTAGCATTAATACCCATTTTATTAGGAGTTATGTTTTTAACGTTTTGGTTAGTACGTGCAATGCCTAGTGACCCTTGGACTTTAATGCTAGGGGATAGTAATCTTACACAATCAAAATTGGATTTCATTGAAGCTCAAAAAATAAAATGGGGTGAAATTGATGAAAATGGGAATCCTGTTCCGATATTTACTCAATTTTTAATATATATAAAGAATTTATTAACTGGAGATTGGGGTGTTTCGATAGTTGTAGATAAAGATCGACCAGTTTGGGAAGTTATTTCTTCTCGTTTCCCAAAAACCTTTGAAATCACAATTTTAGCAATCACCTTTTCAACGTTGATTGGCATTCGCGCTGGAATTTTTTCAGCTGTGCATCGAAATGAATGGTCGGATACAATTATTCGATTCATTGCATTAGTAGGAGTTGCAATTCCTGTATTTTGGTTAGGTATGATTCTACAATATATCTTCGCTATTAAATTAAGTTGGGTAGATGCAACATTATATCAAAGTCCAAGATACCTTCTCTTCAAATCAGATATAACTGGATTAAGACTCTTAGATTCCTTACTGAAAGGAGAATTCAAGGTCTTTTGGGATACTGTTAGTCATCTAATATTGCCGATATTTTGCCTAACCTTCATCAGTCTTGCTGGAATTACCCGACAAACTCGTTCAAGTATGCTTGAAGTATTAGAGTTAGATTATATTAGGACAGCTCGGGCTAAGGGATGCACTGAAAAGCAAGTTATCTATAAACACGCTTGGAAAAACGCACAGATCACCACTATCACAATTGTTGGTTTAAGTTTCGCAGGGCTTCTTGGTGGTGCAGTTTTAACAGAAACTACATTTCAATTAAATGGAATGGGAATGTTAACAATTGCAGCGATCAATGCACAAGATTATTTCTTGATCAATGCCAGTGTTTTTCTTATGACAATTATTTTTGTGTTGGCAAATTTGATCACGGATATCTTATATGGAGTAGTAGATCCTAGAATAAGATATTAAATGGAGGAATGAAGATGTCAGAAATAAAAATTTCAAATATTGAAGCAAAATTATACAAACCAGAGCCGTTTAAAAAACAAGTTGCTGAATTAGGATCAAAATATCTTGGTTTTCTATTCGTTCCAGGAAAAACAGATCCTGAATTAGAACGCCGAAAAATGCTTCTTACTCGATTTCAAAGTAAGCGAAAATTCATTTCAAAATTGAATAATCCACTTACAATACTTGGGTTTATTATTTTGTTCATTGTATTAACATGGGCAATTTTCGCACCTTTGATAACTCACTTTGACTTCTATGCAATCAATTTAGTTGCTGAAGGTGAAACTGGATGGGCTCCCCCAGATGATGTTCATATTTTAGGAACTGCTAAGTTTGGTCGTGACGTTTATTCAAGGTTAATTTGGGGTGCTCGTTCTTCACTAACAATGGGTCTATTCTCTATTATCATTAGTGTTACACTGGGAACTTTGTTAGGTATTTATTCTGCTTATCAAGGTGGATTAGTCGATAACTTAATCATGCGACTTGTTGATATTATAATGGCATTCCCAGGATTAATTATTGTAATTATTATCATTTCGATATTAGGCCCCTCAATGGAAAATATCCTAACTGTTTATGGAATATTAGGGATTCCAGGATATGCGCGATTAGTCCGTGGAACAGCACTTCAAGAAAAAAATAAAACTTATGTAGAAGCAGCAAGAGTATCTGGAGCAAGCAATACGAAAATAATATTCCGACATATTTTACCAAATTGTTTAGCCCCTGTATTAGTATCCTTTACCTTTGATATCGGAGGAATTATTTTAAGTTTAGCGGGCTTGGCATATTTAGGATTTTCGGACCCCACCTTAATTGAATGGGGAAATGATATCCAATATGCTAGATCAAAGATTTATAAAGCACCTTATGCAGCATTTACTCCTGGTTTTGGTATCCTTATTACCGTGCTAGCGTTTATGTTAATAGGTGATGGATTGAGAGATGCTTTTGATCCAAGATTACAAGGAAAGAAGAAAAAGTAAAAGGAGAATCTATAAAATGAGTGATACAAAAAATTACACCACAATTAGCGATACTTCAAAAACTGAAAGCGACACAGCTTTACTAAAAGTTGAAGATCTTCATACTTATTTTTTTACAGAAGAAGGCACTGTTAAAGCAGTTGATGGTGTTTCTTTTACAATAAATAAGGATGAGATTTTAGGTTTAGTTGGTGAAACAGGTTGTGGAAAGTCCGTAACTGCTCTTTCTATTCTGAAACTTGTTCGCACTCCAGGAAAAATAATATCAGGCAAATTGATTTTTGATGGAGAAGATTTAGTTGAAAAATCGGAAGAAGAAATGCTGAAATATCGAGGCAATGAAATTACTATGATTTTCCAAGATCCAATGAACTCCTTAAACCCTGTAATGAAAGTTGGAGATCAATTGGCTGAAGTATACATGCTTCATCAAAAAGAGTATTTGAAGGAAGAATTAGCAAAATCCCGACAAGAAAATAGCATTTTGAAAGAAAAACTTAAGCAAATGAAAGCTGACTTGAAAAATGCTTCTGAAGAAGGTGCTGAAACTCTAAAAGTTCAAATCAATGCTTTGAAACGTAAAGTCAAGCGTCGAATTACTTTGAAAGATATTGCTTATCGAGAATCATCACAACTACTAGATAGGATTGGTTTGCCTAATGCGGACACTTTGATCAATCGTTATCCTCATGAATTATCTGGTGGAATGCGCCAACGGATAATGATCGCAATGGGTTTAGCTTGTAACTCAAAATTACTAATCTGTGATGAACCTACAACTGCATTAGATGTTACCATTCAAGCTCAGATTTTGGATATGATTCGGGAACTAAAAAAACGATTAGGCAATTCTATTCTCTTCATCACACATTCTTTAGGAGTTATTTATGAGTTATGTGATCGAGTTGCCGTAATGTATTCAGGAAATATAGTAGAATATGGAACAGTAGAAAACATATTTGAACATCCTCAACATCCATACACACAAGGTCTTCTTTCAGCAATTCCAAAAGTAACCCCCGAATCGAGGAAAGAAAAATTGACAATCATTAAAGGAATGGTCCCAAATTTGATCTTTCCTCCTTCAGGTTGTCGATTTCACCCTCGATGTAAGCATGCTATGAAAATTTGCCAGAAAATTAGACCGAAATTAACCAATATGGAGAATGAAGTTCAGGTTGCATGTCATCTATATGATGAAGATAAATCAGATACTGAATTATACAGCCCCTTAACGGAAGAAGAAAGATTGGAGGCGAGTTTCTAATGACTGAAATAACAGATAAAATAATTTCAGACGAATTTGATAAAAATACTCCTATTTTAACGGTAAACGATTTAAAAGTTGACTATCCGATAATTGGTGGTATTTTTATGCGAAAAATAGGAGTTGTTCAAGCAGTTCGAGGTATTAGTTTTGAATTATTTCCAGAAGAAACTTTAGGAATTGTCGGTGAAAGTGGATGTGGAAAGACTACTATTGCTAAGGCAATTTTAAATTTAGTTAAAACCTCTGGTGGCCAAATCTTATATAAAAATGAGGAAATTCAAAACCAATTGAACAAAAAGAAAAAGATTCGCCAAAAAGTCCAAATGGTTTTTCAAGACCCTGATGCTTCACTCAATCCACGGATGAAAATTGTGGACATCATCGGTGAACCATTACGAAATTTAAGAAGAATGAAAGATAGAATTGAAATCCGACAACGTGTCTTAGAACTAATGGATCAAGTTTCCCTTAAAGCAGAACACTTAGATCGTTATCCTCATGAATTTTCAGGTGGACAAAAACAGCGAATTGTAATTGCACGAGCATTAGCATGTGATCCAGATGTAGTTGTGTTAGACGAACCAACTTCTGCCTTGGACGTATCAGTACAAGCTCAGATCTTGAATTTATTGCAAGATCTACAAAAGAAATATCATTTAGCATACATCTTCATTACGCATGACCTTTCAGTTATCCACCATATTGGACATCGAATTGGTGTCATGTACTTAGGTAAATTTGTGGAAACTGGAAATATTGAAGATATCTTCTATAACAACCAGCATCCTTATACTCAAGCGTTGTTATCTGCAAGACCTGCGGTAAGTAAAACAGAATTACAAGAAAAAATCATTTTAGAAGGCGAAATTCCATCTCCTTCAAATCCTCCAAGTGGATGCTCATTCCATCCCCGATGTCAAGCCAAAATGCTTCCAGAATGCAATAAAAAGGTTCCTGAAGAGTATGCTCTTTCAGAGTCTCATCATATCTGGTGTTGGCAATTCAGAAGAGATGAAATCTAATAAATAATATTAACACTCTATTTGGAGGGAAAAAACTCTTTTTTTTTATTTCTTTAAAATATAAATTCAATAAACCTATCAAAACCATTTATTAATTTAATAATTTCTCATGGATGCCTGATAAAATCATGTTTAACCGAAGTGTTCGATCCCCTACTAAAACAAAAATGCCGCATAGAAAAAATGATGCCGCTCCAATGATATTCTTTATTGATCAAATTGAAAACTCTAATTTTCCCACTCCTATTCTTCCCATGCCTATGCGAATCGATCGCGTTTTATCAAAATTACCAATTGTTTTTGTTTTTCCTAATGAACGGACGGTTCTCTCATTTCAAGGTAAACATTATACTTTCGATTATTCAAGATTATACTCTTACTTGATTACAAATCTACTCAAATATACTGAACAAAAATATCGTACATTGTTTTACAAACAACTAACTTTTAATTTGGTTGAACACTGGTGGGAAGAATCAAAAAAACTCCAAAGTTCTATCCATTCATTTAGCGAAGATTTGACTTACATTCTACAATCGTATTTGAAAGCATACATAGAATATTTATCAACAGAAAATAAGAATCCTAAGAAAACGATTATTCGCCATATTGATGATATTATTGCATTTTGTAATGAAAGAATCTCTAGCAATATCATCGAAGTAGATTACAAACATAACAAGAAAACAAAACATATTTATAAAAAGAAGGGTGGTTTTATTTATCCCGATATTATTGAAGCAGACATTAAAAATTCGGTTAAAGGAAAGGTCACTCAAAAGGCATTTGTTCCCATGTTATTATACGATGATTTACTCGAATGCTATTTATTTAACAAAAAGCTGATTGATCCTGAAGGATATGAACAATTAGAAGATGTAAAAATTCCTGAATCGAACAAAAAAACTTTTGGCATTTTTTCCAAATTTAAAAGGAAGAAAAATGAAAAAAGTGATAAAAATGATGAAACCGAAAATGAAACTAAAGATATTCTGATAGATTCAAAAGAGAATTCTCAAATACCTAAAGAAGTTACATTTGAAAAAATAAGAGAATTAGGGATTATTATCGAAACGACTGATTGTGAGAGCAAGACGATTAATCCAGAAAAGATCTTATCAGATATCGATATCACAAAAATATTTCAAGAAATAATATAAAATAATAAAACTAATTCACTGCAAAAAAAAAATCGAATCTGTTGTTACATATTTTCTAACTCATTAATCTGTTGTTCCAACCGTTTTTTTACTGAATCTAATCTTTTTGATTTTGAAGCAAAATCTTCATCAGATAGATCGCCGGTGATATTTTGCATTTCAAGATCCAGCATTGTTTTATTCACAGTTGCAATTTTAATTTTCAAATCAGTAATCAACTTACTCGGATCTGTCTCTCCTGAAAATTTTTCACTCTGTCCACCAGTTGCGCTTGTGGTTCTAATTTGGCTATCTTGAATTGGCGTGGGTGGAGGAATGGGCATTTTTATTTGATTCTCCGAAGATTTCATCCCCGCCTCCGATGTTTTCACTGGAGGGGGCGTTTTTTCCCCCTTTTTAGATAATGCTTGTTTTAGTAATTGATCAAATTGATCTTCTTTTGGCAAGGAAGATTTCAAATTTATTGGCAGAGGTTGAGCGTTTGCAGAGGATGGAGCGGGAGGAGGTGTAACGGTAGATGGAGGAGCAGGGGGTGGTGTAACGGTAGATGGAGGAGCAG
>CAYRPF010000103.1:0-2546 GCA_964426185.1 uncultured archaeon
ATCGACTAGAGCGCGGTTATTCCTATGCTGACGCATCCAGACCCGTGTTAATCAAGTCAACCATTATTTTTATTATATTTAGTATCCAGGATCCTTTTATGACCAATGTATGGGCCAAACTTTGTACGTGGCTACTTTTGAGTGTTTTTGGATTCTATTTTCGTATTTCTGGTCAAAGAGTGGGTACAAATATGGGATTGAATATTGGATTATGCAATTTTCTAATCGGTTTCGAAAAATTAAATCTACTCAGCTGGAACTTCCATCGGTTGCTTGATTTAGAATTTTATTTCACAAAATTACAATATAATTTAAAAAAAATGTGAAATCTGAGTATTAAATAATTAAGATGATTTATCACTTTTGTATTGTTAATTAGTATATAGGTGAAAAAAAAGTTGTACGTCTTTCGGGGAAAAAAAAAAAGACTCAATTCGCCATTAAGTATTTTTATTTTCATTCTAATGGTAATTCTGGTTATTCTTTTTTTTATTCCAGAAAATATCACTGCTGAACCGGGCACTTCTCTTGAAATCAAGGTAGGTTTTTATGAAAACCCTCCCAAAATTTATAAAATCGAAAATAACAACTATACAAATAATTTGCAGTATACTGGTTTTTTTCCCGAATTATTGAATTACATAGCAGAGCAAGAAGGTTGGAGTTTAACATATGTTGAAGGAACTTGGACTCAATGTTTAGATAGATTATCAAGTGGTGAAATTGATGTTTTACCCGATGTAGGATTTAGTAATGAGCGAGCAGAACTGTATAATTTTACTCAAGAGCCGGTTATTACAGATTTGGCTTATATATATACCTTAGATAATTCATCCATTCAAACCTTTGAGGAACTGGAGAATAAGAGAATTGCGGTAATGAAAAACGATATAGATTATATTGGCCCACGTGGTTTCTTGAATATTTCTAAAATCTTCAATCTTAACTGTGAAATTGTGGAATATAATGATTTGATTTCTGTCTTTGAAAGTATTGCTAACAGAACGGTTGATGCAGGTGTAGCCAATGGTCTTTTTGGAAACCATAATGCCTATAAATATAATCTGCAACGAACATTATTATCTTTTAATAAAATTGACTTTAAATTTGCTTTTCCAAAAAACAAGAGTTTAACGAATGTAATTGCTCCCATAATCGATGAATGGGTAAAAAATCTCAAAAATGATGAAAATTCCATTTATTACGATCTTTATGATGAATTTATTGCCCCAATTCAAGATTCAAGTACAAACATTCCCTCTTGGTTTTTTTATAGTTTTCTGGGTTTAACTGCTACTGCCTTATTATTTTTGACTATTTCAATAATATTTAAGAATCGGGTAAAAAAGAAGACGCTTGAATTACAAATAGCAAATAACATGATTACAGGAATCAGTGATAATCTGGTAAATGGTTATATTTACCAATTAACTATAACCAAAGGTGATATTCCTCCAAAATATAACTATATCGGTGCTGGAATAGAAAATGTGCTTGGTGTTAAACCTGAAGAAGCATATAAAGACCCGTATATTCAATATAAACTCATGCATCCTGACGATTTACCTACTTTCAAAAAAAAGGAACACGAAGCTTATCAAGAATTTTTAAAAAATAAGCAAAAAAAAAATAAAAAAGTTGTTTTTTTCGCAGAAACTAGATTTATTTTACCGGACGGTTCTATTCGGTGGTTGCAAATAACTTCATCACCGCATTTTGGAAAGAATAACAATATAATCTGGAATGGGGTTGCCCTTGATATTACTGAACGTAAAAAAATTGAAGAAGAAGAGAAAAAATTACTAAAACAATTGCAGCAAAGTCAAAAACTTGATGCTTTGGGTCAATTAGCAGGCGGCATCGCCCACGATTTTAATAATGTATTAACAAGTATTATAGGAATGGTTGAATTAATCAAGATCGAAGATAATAAAGAAAAAAAAGAGGAATACTTAAATACGATTCTATCAGTTGCGAAGAAAACTGGAAAATTAACCAAAAATCTTTTAACATTCGCACGAGAAGAAATCTATTTGAAAAAAACTGTAAACATGATCAGTTTGATTTCTGAAACGGTAAGATTGCTGAGATCTACTCTTGATAAATCAATTGCAATATCATTAGATAATACTGCAGAACATGTCCACGTTTTAGGAGATGAAAGTAATTTACAAAATTTAATTATGAATCTTGGAATTAATGCCAGTCAAGCCATGCCAAATGGAGGAAATTTGGATTTTTCCATCGAAAATGTAATTTTAGATGAAGAATTTTGTAATTCATCTCAATTTAATATCTTTCCTGGTGAATTTGTCAAAATTTCAATTAAAGATAATGGTTGCGGTATGCCCCCAGACATTTTGGATAAGATTTTTGATCCCTTCTTTACTACAAAATCAAAAGGAACGGGATTAGGATTGACCGTATGTCTTGGTATTATTAAAACTCATAAAGGGGCTATAAAAGTGAAATCAAAATTAAATATCGGCTCGGTGTTTGAAGTGTATTTACCAGTTTCACTAAAACCACTAATAAAGCCAAATAAT
>CAYRPF010000103.1:2646-8778 GCA_964426185.1 uncultured archaeon
ACCCATGAAAATAATACCCATGAAAATAATACCCATGAAAATAATACCCATGAAAATAATACCCATGAAATTGCACAAATTGAGAATATTTCTTCCAGACATGGAACTCTTTTAGTGGTCGAAGATGAAAAACCAATCCGGCTTCTAATTACCACACAACTAGAAAGAATTGGGTATAAGGTTATTTCAGCGGAAGATGGGGTTATGGGTCTTAAGAATTTTCAAGAATTTCGGGATAAAATAGATTTAATCATACTAGATGTAATAATGCCGAAAATGGGTGGAAAAGAATTCTTGAAAGAGATCAGACAGAAAGACACAGAAATTCCCGTGTTAATCTCATCCGGTTATGCTAAAAAGGAAGAAATTTCGGAATTGCAAGCATTAGGAATTTCGGATATTTTACATAAACCCTTCGAAATCAGAGATTTAATAAACTTGGTTAATAAATGGATAGGTCACTAAATTTAAATTTAATTTCTTTTAAGTTGTATTTTTTCCATAATTCTGTGAAGCTGTTTCTAAGAATTTTCGCTAGATAAAACTTTAAAAAGGGAAGAGTGCTAATGTTTATAGGGGATTCTTGAGAACAAAACGGATTTCATTCACACTAATGTCTGGAATCCTATTTAAATACTCAAATTCTTCCCAATGATTGTTTGAAGGTAAAGAATTAATTAGAAATATTTTCTCGCTATCTTAGCAAACAAAGGTGTGATCCTTAGATGGCTACTAAAGATAAAATTAACATAAATATTACAGAAATGGAAGAAACTGTGTTAAAGGCTGATAATTCGGTGGAATCCATTGTGTGCTCGGGAACATTAGAAGTCGTAAACCCTTCTGCATCCCATAAAATTTGGAATGTTGAGTTGGATGTAGCAGAGACGGAACTTCTCCAAAATATTGAAAATCACTATAAACGCAATGTAATTCCACCTTCTAATACTTGGTTGTTTGATTATACTATCCCTCAAATGAAGCAACCTGTGTTAGAAGTGGTAGAAAAATTCGATCTTTCTAAAGAATATAAAGATTTGAATCAGAATTTTACCCTGAACGCAAAAAATCTAGGCTCAATTTTTATAACATTGACAAATACTATTGATGTTCCGATTACCAATATTACAGTAATCAAAATTTTACCTGATTACTTTAAGGAAACGAAAATTGCCCGTTTTACCAGCGGCAATGCTGTATTTGAAAATGATACGAACAAAGTAACTTGGACATTAGAAAGTCTCGCCCCGCATGAAACAGCAGAATTAGAAATTGAAGGAAGAGCCCTAATTACTGATTCCCAGAAAAAAGATGGAAAAGATCTGCAAGTTACATATTCTGCCTTAAACATATTAAAATCCAAAATTGTAGCAAATATAAGAGCTATTACTGAAACCATGGTTGGTATTTCATCTGAAGAAGATGATACTAAGCCAGGTTGGTGGAAATGTGAGTTAGAATTTGATAATGACTCCGATTTTGAACTCACAATTACGAAAGCTGAAGTAGTTCACAAAACTGAAGTCGAAGATAAAATCTTGGATATGGATTTAAATGTTGTTCTTCCTCCCAAGCAGACTTGGTCTCATGAATTCTCTTTGGAATCGGTTAATGTGCCGAAATTTTCTCATAAAGTAGATTTCACAGTCAATTTTTCAGTTGATACATTGTTAAATGGAAAAATCGTCAAGCAGCCTTCTGAATTTGATGTATTGGAGACCACGGTTGGCAAAGAAATTAATCCTCCAAGTGTGAAGGCCAATGCCCGTAGTGAACTGCGTATAACTGACTCGATTATCAATGTAGGAACTGCAATTATTGATGATTTAGTAGTCAACGACTTCATTCCAGTAGATTTTGATGTTCCAGACATTACGCAGTTAAATGCTCACCTTTTGGACCCAAACGGGGAAATAACGATAAAATTCGATCAAACCAACTTGAAAACCGAAATAACTCCTGATAACCATGATGTAGGAATGCCTCATACGATTAAAATGCATTTCTTCAATCTATCTGAATTAACTAAGAAATTTGTTCCGGGCTCAAAATTAGTTATCACTTATCCGTTGATCGCTCAAAATCCTCAACCAAATGAGCAGTACAAATTGAAAATCCAAACCTTTGCCAAAACTTCACCTGAAGGTTATCCATTTGAATTCACAGATGAGAAACCAGAAGTCCAAATCCAGTATGCAAAGCGGAAATTAAAAACAGCAAAAGCAATACAACCAGGTGGGTCTTCTGGAGAATTTATGGTGAAAATCAAAATAAAGAATGCTGGTGAAGTAGAATTAAAAAATGTCGCCGTCGAAGAAACAGTTCCAGCTGGTTTTAAAGTATCAAACTTCAGTCCTGAAAATATAACTCCCAAATACACCGAAGGAGAAGGTAATCATTCATCACAGATAACTTGGAATATCCCAATTATGCAACCTGGTGACCAAATTGTTTTTACTTATCAAGCTGAAGGAGAAGGGAACTTTGAAAGAACCGAACCTGTGGTACGTGTTGCAAAAGCAGATTATATGAGTCGTGTGACTGAATTGAAGCAAAAACCTGTAGAAGAAAGTGAATCAACACCCACAGAAGAATCCACAGAGCCTACTCCAGAGAGCACTGTCATTCACGAGAATAAGACAGATGAAGGTGAAAAACGGTTAATTTGTCCCCATTGTAATTCAAAGAATGTTGGAACCAAAGAAGATCGTGAAAACCCCATTTCATACATTAGCGGTTCTCCCATCTACGGGAAAAAACACTACTGCAAAAACTGTGGATATGAATGGAAATAATTTTTATTAAAACAATTAATATTTAGTATTGTTTTTTCTTCCTTTTTCTTTTAGTGTTTCTCTCAATCAAGGAATTAAGCAAGAATTTGACATGATATCTGAAAAATAGTCGAAAAAAGGGATTACTGAGGGATTTCCTTCCCAATTTTAAGATTTTTGCTCTTGTTCCCAATTTAATAGACGGCGTTCTCCCTCAATTTCCTTGATTTGAGAAATTTCTTGCGAAACTTCTAATGTGCCTTGATAATTGCCATTGTCATCTCTTACGGCAAAATATCGGATAAAGATGAATTTATCACCCATACGGATCCAAAAGTCCGCTGAATCTTTAGTTCCCGCTTTAAATGTATTTAAAATTCTCTTCACGATGTGTTGACTTTTTGGAGGATGGCAATTCATTACATTCCGTCCAATAATACCTGGACTGCGGGGAAAGAGTCTATCTGGGGTATCAGAATAGTATAGAACATTATCATTTGCATCAATAAAAGTTATATCAAAAGGTAGATGGCGTAACATTAAATCCAACTGGGTTAAATTTAAAGATCCTGTATTTAAATGCAGAAATACATCTAAATTTGAAGTTACTGGCTGTTTTTGAGAATTTTTTGCTTCAGAGGTTGAGGGTGAGGTTGAGGCTTGATTACTTAATTTTATTTCAGTTGTATGTTGATGTATTGTTTCGGGTGTTATTGGTTTCCATTGATTTCCTGGTGTTATCCAAGCAAATCCAATTTGTTCTTCTCCATTCTTTACTTGAATCCATTGAGATTCGTTTAGTTTTTCTAAGGCAGTGGGAAATAATATATTTTCTTCCTTATAGATCATATCTTCAATGGCTTGATAGATTTCTTCTTTCTCTATTTTTTCAATATTGCGAAACATCTCTCTAACTTCATCATGTTTTGCCCACATTACTTGTGAAGGTCCAGCGAAACCCACCTTTTCAAGCATAGGAAAGAGTTGATTTTCCGATCGAGTATAATGGATTTTAATTTGTTCTAAGGATTTATATAAATCTGGATCAAATTGGGACTTAAGTTGTCTGATAATTTCTCTCGCTTTAGCGTTTTCCATACGGTATGTGTGAATGGGATGACCCGGAGTTAGTTCGGGATGATCTGGAATATCTATCGATTCCTTAAATATTTGTACATGCAAATCGCATAGTTTTGTTACTTGCTCTGTGGTGATATCCCCACTATTTATTAGGTCTTGTTCCAAAGCGGCAATTTCATCAGATGAAATACTTCCAAATTCTTTTCTAAATCTTTCTTGAAGTTCTTCAGGTGTTTTTCCTTGATGTAGTTGAAGTATAATTTCCTTTAATGCATTTCTACGAGGATTTTCTTCCATAGTTTGAATTTTTGTTTCTTACAATTAAAGAGTATTCCTTTTATGAAATTTTCTGCTTTAGAGATTTGATTATCAATTAAAAGTAATGGAGATTAACAAGCCTTTATCATATAATTTTTTAAAAAATTAATTTTCAATATTATAAAAGAGAAATTGGCAAAAGTTAAATGAGAAATGGGCATTATATTGCATTGATCTTATCTTATTCCTGAAAGAGTTATTGAATGAAATATGTAGATTAAAATAACATTTAAAGCGAAATTGAGATGTTTAACATGAAAAAAAGTGAGAAATTGCAGCAAAATTTGGAACTTCTTAAACGTAAAATGAATCATTTAGAAACGGAGCAAAAACGGTTAGCCACAGAAAAAAAAGTTAAAAGTCGTGCTGTACATGGCAAAAAGGAAGCGGAAGAAATAGATAAAAAGTTAAAGCATATTGTTTTAGAAAAAAGGCGCATTCTTCAAGAAGAAAAGAAAATTAAACAGAAACTTTTCGTATTGCAAAAAAAAGAGCAAAAAAAAGAGCAAAAAAAGAAAAATTAGTAGGAAGATAAGTAGGAAGATAAGTAGGAAGATAAGTAGGAAGATAAATTGGAACATAAATTTGAATAAAATAAACCATTTCTTATTTTCCTCAATTTTTATTTCTTCAATATTTTTTTTCCTTATGATTTTCAACAATACATTTTTATGAAAATCCGTTAATTATTCTATAGCAAAAATTCAGAGGATTTGATAGAAGTGAGAATTCAAAAAGTTCAGATTAAAAATTTTCGCACCATGAAAGATTCCGATTGCTTTCTTTTTCCATATATGGTGTTTGTGGGCAAAAATAATTCAGGAAAGTCAAATTTGATGAAAGCATTGGATGTATTTTTTCACAATTCTCCTACATTGGAAGATTTTAGAATCGAAAAAGGAAAAAGAATAACAAAATTTCAAATAATTTTGACTTTTGTGGACTTAAGTGCAACAGAACAAATATTATTTCAATCATATGATGTTAAAGGAGTTGAACCATCCTCTAAAATCATTATTTGTTTTACGGCTACTTTAAAAGGTCATGAAATTTCCACAAAATATCATTTTGCCTATAATGGATTTGATTATTCTATTCCTGAAATTAAGAATGAATATGGTTTTTTAGATGACGAGAAACTATCTTCAAAAAGTAAAATTCAAAAAAGTTCAACTGTTCCTCAAGAATTCAAAGATTATTTAGATGATTTCTGCAGATGTTTACCTAAAGGAGAAAAATTTTCAAAATCACATCTGTTACAAGTTAAGCGTGATTATATTTCTCAAAAAATCAAAGAGGAAAATATACCCTCGAAAATTAAATGGGCTCCCTTATCGATTAGAAAAAACGAATTTTCTCGATATTTCGGTCATTATTTCTTTATTCCTGCGGTCCAAGACATTACCAAAGAAACCACCTTTGCAGCTAGATCATCATCTAATCTAACTAAATTGATGAAGTATATTTTTGAAAAAATGCAAAATCAAGAACGACAGCAGCGATATGAGCAAAATATTCGTAAGATCATACAAGAAATTTACCGAATTGATCAACCCAATTCAGAGATTTACAAACTTCAAACCAGTATTAATTCTCTTTTAAGTGATTTTGACGGCTCGAAAATTCGGTTTGACACAGAACTTCCTTCAATAGATAAGGTGGTGCGTGATTCTCTAAAAATTTTTATTGATGATGGAGTAGAAACAGAAGTTATGCATAAAGGCCATGGACTTCAACGTTACTTCATGGTAATTCTGTTTAAAGCTTGGGCAAATCGAATAATCCCTAAATCCAAAGAACCACCTACATCATTGATTAAAGAAAATTCCTTCCCTATCAGTTCATCATCTGTTTTTTTTGCCGTCGAAGAACCAGAACTGTTTCTCCACCCTCAATATCAAAGATTGATGAAACACTATCTTAAAAATATCGCAGAAAATCCCGATAATCAAGTTATTTT
>CAYRPF010000104.1:0-8642 GCA_964426185.1 uncultured archaeon
TTGAAACTATTCGAGTTTATAATCATCTTGGTAAAGCGATTTTGGATATTGCAAAATGGCTTCGTAGTAACGGCATCAAATGTCAACCAAATCACCCTTTGGGGGGTTTAGTTTCTTATGTCCCCTTAGCTGCAAAAGCAGGGTTGGGTTGGCAAGGTATGAATGGATTATTAATAACCCCAGAATTTGGACAGCGCCAACGTATTGCTCCAATATATATTGAAAAGCCAGTTTTTCCATTCACAGATTCCACTGAACACTCATGGGTTGAAAAGTATTGTCAAATGTGTAAATTATGTCAAAAAGAGTGCCCACCGGATGCTATCCAAGATCAGAAAACTGTTTATAAATCCGGAATTGAAACGATTGGGCGCCTATCGCGGTGTTTAGATCCAATCAAATGTCATCCTCAGTTTCAAAAAATGCAAGGCTGCAGTATATGCGTAAAAGTATGCCCCTTTTCCCAAGGAAATAACATCTATTACAAGATAAAGGAACGATTTGTTTGATATACGAAATGATTACCCAATTTCTCCTTTAATTATTATACTCTCCGCATATTCTGCTAAAGATTGCAGAATGGGAACCATTTGACTGTTCATCCTTCGCAGCGCTTTCATACTTTCCAATAAATATTGAATGAAGGTATTTTTAGCATCATCATGGTTACTATATGGATTTTCTTCATTTTCTATATTTTCTTCAAATTCTTTATTTTCTTTATTCAATTTATTCGTTTCATAATTTTCATTTCTTTCATAATTCTTAACAATTTCTAACATCTGGGTAAAAATACGCTCCATTTGGAGGGTAATCTGCAATGACTTAAGTTGTTTTCCCAGAAGGAAGGCTTCCCGGGGAAAAGCCACGTGGTAATAATTAATAAAAAATCTATTCTTTCAATGACAGAAAAAATAATCGGAGTATGTACTTATAAATGAATTCTCCAAGGCACATTATCATTTACCGAGAGGAATTTAGCTCCAGAAACTGCGGTTGAATTCATAAAAGAACAAATTAAAACAAAAAAAAGCGATTAACAAAAAAAGTTTAAAGATTAATTACTTCTTTGACCTCAGGGATTTTTTCCTTCAAGATCTGCTCAATCCCATTTTTTAAAGTCATCTGGGAATAGGGGCAACCTCTGCAATGACCTTGTAGCTCAACTTTGACAGTACCGTCATCCAATATTTCTAAAATTTCCACATCACCGCCGTCTGCTTGCAAACTTGGGCGAATTTGATTGATTACGAGAGTAACATTATCTTTCCATGACATTTCAATCAGACTCCCCGAAATCAACTATGTTCTTAGATTTCGAGCTTTAGTAAGAATAAAAATACGCCAGAAGTAATGAAGTTAATCCTTATGTTGAATAAGAAATACTGAAATAAAATTTATGCAAAAAAAAATAACGCCTAATTAAATTAATTTGGCATTTTATTGCGTAAAACTTGAAGTAAAGGTAAATCCTTACCGCTTAAAATTTTGAGTAAGGCTCCACCACCGGTTGAAATGGTGATTTTATCCGCGTGTCCAGACATTTCAGCAACTGCTCCCATATCACCTCCACCAATGGCTACAAAGGCCCCATTTTCTGCCGCAGCAGCCATGGCATCGACTATTTCGAATGATGATTGTTTGAAATTTTCATTTTCAAAGATACCTGGTGGACCATTGGCGACAATTGTTTTAGCGCCCTTCAATATATCTTTAAACTTATCTATGGTTTTTCTCCCAATATCACCAGTAGATACATTCATTGCGCCCACCTCTTTGGTGACTACTTCTTTACGGCTCCCATTTTCTTCATAAGCAAGATCTATGGGCAGCTCAATGGAATCGCGATATTTTTCATATACAGTTCGGATTTCATCTCCATGTTTTGCCAAATCATCCGCAATGAATTTCTTATTAGCATCACCCATGGGAACACCGGTAGCTTCTAAGATCAAAATAGCAGTTAAACCACACACCAGTGCTTTATCAATACTGCCGTTTTCCAAGTTATACGAAAGAGCTTGAAATTTATCCCACGCTTTTGCACCACCTACCAACCACACTGAAGGTTTTTCTGGCTTGAATAATTTCTGCACCATTTTCAATTCACGCACTACTGTAGGGCCTGCACAAATCGTAGGCCAGCCAATCAGTGATACATGGGCACGATGAGCCGCTCCAAAGGCATCATTCACAAAATAATCAAACAACGGGGAAAGTCGGGTGATTAATTCTGTTTTTTCCGCTTCTTCGATGCTCTTTACCTCGGTTTCTTTTTTCCATAAACGAACATTGTTTAATACTAATATTTCACCGGGTTGCAAAGCTTCTATAGCAGCAATTGCTTCATCTCCGAACAAATCTTTGACAAATTTAACCCGTCCACCGAGATATTCATTCAATTGTTTAGCATGAAGTTCCAAATCAATACAATCCGGTTTGCCATAACGGCTTTGGTGGGCAATTAAAACCACTGCTGCTTCTTTCAAGGCTTCTAAGGTGGGAACTATGGCTTTAATGCGGGGATCACTGCGAATTTCGTTCTTTTCTAAATCGATACTAGAATTAATATCGACCCGAACCAATATTTTTTTATTTTTAATATCGAAATCAGTGATTTTTTTGAATTTTATTTCAGGCATGTTCTAGACAACTCCTTAAATTAATTAAGAGAAAAAAGTTAAATATAAAAAATTTTGAGATATTATGCCCAATTTTAGAGTAAATCAGCAATTAAACGAATGGTTTGATTTGTAAAGGATGCCTCGTTGTCATACCAGGAAAGAATTTTCGCAAAATTTCCATCGATAACCTTAGTCATGCCAGCATCAAACAGCGATCCCTCAGAGATTCCAATAATATCTGAAGACACGATAGGATCTTCGGTATATCCTAAAATTCCTTTCAATTCTCCCTCAGCAGCTTTCTTCATGGCGGCGTTAATTTCTTCTGCGGTAGCAGGTTTTTCCAATTCAACGGTTAAATCAACTAATGAACCATCTGGAACAGGTACACGAATAGCAATACCGTCAAGTTTACCGTTTAATTCAGGAATGACTAACCCTATTGCTTTGGCTGCTCCTGTTGAAGTTGGAATAACGTTTGCTGCTGCTGTGCGAGCACGACGCAAATCTTTATGGGGAAAATCCAAAGTCCGCTGATCATTTGTGTACGCATGGATTGTAGTCATTATTCCACATTTGACCACCCAATTATCGTGTAACACTTTTACCACTGGAGCTAAACAGTTAGTGGTGCAAGAAGCTGCGCTGACAGCATCGTGTTCACCTTTCTTATACGCACTATTATTTACTCCATAGACAATGGTACAGTCAATATCTTTATCAGCTGGAGCACTCACTAACACAACACGAACACCTTCATGTTGTAAATGTTTGGAATAGCCATTTCTTTTTCGGAACACACCAGTAGATTCATAAACGATTTCTACACCGTGCTTTTCCCATGGAATATTTACAGGATCGCGCTCTGCATAAACAGGAATTTCTTTTCCATCAACTACAATCGAATTTTCTTTAGCTTCAATTGTTCCGTGAAATTTTCCATGAACTGTATCGTATTTCAACAAATTTTCGGTGGTCTTAGTATCAGTTAAATCATTGATAGCCACGATTTCTATTTCGGGATTATTCCATGCTAATCGGAAAAATAATCGTCCGATACGTCCGAATCCATTAATACCTACTTTCTTTACCATATTTAATACCTCACTTTACTGTTTAAGAAAAAATACCTTAAGTTGGGTAATGCGCCAATGAGTTAAAGGTTTTGGATCATTTTATGTGCCAATTCGACCATTTATGATTCTATTTTTTAAGGACATATTTTCTATTTTGAGCGTTATTTCTAATTTAATTCCCTTTCTCTATTTTTATTCTTTGCTTTCTTCTGTTTTGATTTGACCTTTTTCCTTTTTTTTATGAATTCATCTATTTTAATGCTATTTACTATTCTTAAAGAGCAATTATTAAATATTTAATTTTATTCAGTGCATTTATTCCTCTAAAAATTGGGTAAAGCCCATGTTAAATCAAAGGGAGAAATAAAAATGAAAAATGTTCAAAATGACTCAAAAAAATTGCTGAAATGGGGTTATCAGACAGCGAAATGGCTTTTTGGTATCTGTATATCTTATATGAGCTTTACGTTAATCCTTAGCTTCTATATTTTTATTTTTTATAAAGGACCTATTCGATTGAGAAACTCGTTGCCTTTTTTTACAGACGACATGCTTGCTTTATATGATTATCTGCAAATATCTGCTCCAGCAGTAGAAGGGGAATTTCCGAATTTTTGGCGCCTTTGGTGGCTTTTTCTTAAACCAATTTGGAATATCTCAAATCCTAATGAATCCTTTCTGGGAAAATGGTTAAGAAATCTGTTTATTGAAAATAATTCTGTATTTATTTTAATTATCTTGGCAAATATGTTTAGCATGGCGTTGTATTGGACAATAAAAACACGTGATACTAAGATTGGACAAAGCCAGAAAGCAGCAATAAAAAAGTACTCATTAGAGAATTTACCGAAATGGATAATTATCGGAATATATTTTATCGGTTTAGGATTGTTATGGTTTTTAGATTTTATTTTTCGCAAAACTTATTTTGTAGGTTTTTATCTAAAATTGTATATATGGTGCTTCTATGTGCTATTTATCGGCATATATGGATATTTAAATTACCTCTCTTATTTCTTATTAGAAAAAAATGATGCTTCGATCCCTGGTAGACAGGCATTTTTATTTATTCTGAATTGTTTACCAATATTTGACGGGTATATTACCCAGATGTGGTATATGGCAGGGATATTTGTCGATTATGACCTTTATTTTTGGCCTCAAGTGGTGACTCTAAAAACTTCATTCATGATCTGGATTTTTGTGCTTATTCTCAATATGATTCAGCGTAAAATTTCTCAAAAATTGGATGTATTTAAAAATAATTCTGTAGATTATAATAAATCCACTCAAGAAATAAATGATATGAAAGATGGAGTAAAAAATAAAAATTCATCGAAAAATCACCCTTCTTCCAGAAATCAATTTAAAATTTATACTAAAACTTATATTATCACAACATTCAGTTTTGTAATTTTGTTTTTAATTTACTTTCTATGGGATCTTGCAAATAACTCTTCTATCTTTTTTTAGTATTGTCAATTCCCTTATTCTATTTTTGTTCTTGACTTTCTTCTGTTTTTATTTGATCTTATTCATTCGTATTATGAAATCATCTTTCGAAAATACTATTTGCTATTCTTCATAAAAAAATCAAATATTGAATTTTATCTTAACCATATTTTTAAATTTCTAGTCAATTTATTAGCCAAAAATTTAAATTTTTAGTCAATTTATAAGCCAAAATTTATATATTTGAATTCGCATAATTTAATTGGGTTTTCATATTGTTTGAAAAGATTCTTCGAGATCAGAAAAAGGAAATTCAAGAATTATTCTTAAGCAACCAAATCATTCCACGTCAACTTCAAGTGCCATTGGAAAGAGGAATCGCAATTATTATTATGGGAGTACGTCGATCAGGGAAGAGTACATTTGCTCATCAACTCCTTCATTCTAGCATTTCTAACGATATTGATAATTCGAACAAAGAAATTAAATATGGATATATCAATTTCGATGATGAGCGTTTGGGAGATTTAGGAACTGATGGATTTCAAGAAATTCTAGCTGCTGTCCATTCTATTTATGGAAAAGTATCGACTCTTTTACTAGATGAACCACAAAATCAACCAAAGTGGGAAATGTTTGTAAATAGACTACTCCGTCGTAAATACACCATCCTAATCACAGGAAGTAATTCATCTTTACTAAGTTCAGAATTAAGTACTCACTTAACCGGCCGATTTCTTCGTTATGATCTTTTTCCCTTTAGCTTTCAAGAATATCTAACCTTAAAGCAGTTTGATTTTCAAGGATATAGTGATGAGCAAATCGGAACAATAATGCATCATTTGAAGGATTATCTGGACTCAGGAGGTTTCCCCGAAGTTTTCAAATATCATGATGCTCCACGTTATTTACGTGATCTTTTTAACTCAATATTGATGAAAGACATTGTTTATCGCTATAGAATCCATAAACCAAATGAATTAGAAAAAATTGCTTATTATTTCTTAAGCACCCCTGCAAGCTATTATACATATTCCCGCTTGGCCGGTTCTTTAGGGATGAACAAGAATTTAATTGCAACCTATTTAGATTATTTAGAAAAAGCATATCTCTTTTTTAGTCTTTCTATTTACAGCAAACGCTATAAGACACAGCATCGCTCTCCACGGAAAATTTATTCTGTGGATTTAGGCCTAAATGCTAAAATTGGCTTTCGAACAGAGAGTAATATCACTCGACAAATTGAGAATTTAGTCTTTTTAGAATTGAAACGAAGATCTATTCAGTATGAGCGCCCTTTTGAAATATATTATTGGAAATCTCCCGAACAATATGAAGTGGATTTTGTGATCAAATTTGGTACGAAAATAACTCAACTTATTCAAGTTTGCTACATGATTAATTCAGATAAAATTCGAAATCGTGAAGAAAAAGGGTTATTAAAAGCAAATGAAGAATTAGAATGTGAGAAAATGCTGTTGATTACATGGGATGAAGAGCAGATCGTTAAGAGGAAAGAAAAATCCATCGAGTATATCCCTTTATGGAAATGGTTGCTTAACAATAACTGAATATGAATGACTTAACATTTTTTTCTACTTTTCTCATAGTTGATTAGCAATCAATCCTTTTTCCCATAGTTAGTTACGGAATTTCAAACAAATCCTAGTGAGGCACACTGATGATCCTTGAGCGTGTGGGATGGTTAAGCGATTTTAGTGATTTAACTAAGCTATACTTAGGCTATAACTCAGAGATTTAGCCGTAAAAGTTGAAAATTGTGGTGCTACGAAACTAAGCAATAATCAGAAAAAAAAGGTAGGTAGATCTTGAAAAAAATTTTTTTCAGTAATCTTCTTAAATTCGGATTTTACCCCAGCCTTTGTTAACTAAGGCTTCTCGATAAGTTAAAGTTCCATTTTCTGTTTCTTCAGTTTTAATTAAATCTTGTTCCTTTTCACTGACCCAACCTTTTTCCAAAGCTTCAAAGGTCTCGATTTGCTTGCCGTCTTTCTCCAATTTCAAAGGCATTTTTGAATTCTGAATCATTTCAATCTCCAAAATATCATCATTAATGGCTTTCACTGTAATATGTGTTAGGATCCAATCACCTGGTCGAACCATACCCCGCATTTCACAGCCTAAATTGATTAATTGCCCGTTGCATTCTTCTGCAAAATCGTTTAGGTGATGAGCCCCATAGCCAAATGAGAGCATCCCATGAGCAATGACCCCGTTCAATCCTACTTTTGATGCAAAATCATCATCTACATGGATAGGATTGTGATCCCCACTCGCTTTGGCATAATTTTTAATGGTTTCTCGGGTAACAGGTCCATCTATTTTCAATACATGTGTTCCTACTTCTACCATTTTAGAAACCTCCCTTTCGCAATAACCCTTTTATGGTGGTACGACAGAATGTTTTGGTTTTATCTGCGTTGGTCGAAGTGAAAAGTAATTCAACCCAGAGTTTTTCATTTTTAATAAATAAATCTACGATTTTACCAACCGTAAAGACCTTCCTATCTGCTGGAGTCAAAGGATCACAGCCGTCATAGTTGTATTCTTGAGAAGTATGCAGCAATTTACCAATATTCTTTACCAATTTATTGCCGTCTTTATCTTTTACTTCCGATAACTGCATTAACAAGCCAGGAATGGTATATGTGGCAGCATAAGCAGGATGAGCAACTATTTTTGAATAGTCGGGTTTTTCTTCACCTTCTTTTTTTTCCACATAGAATTTCGGGTTTTTATCACCGATTGCAGCGCTGTAAGCGGAAAGATTCTTCCCTTTAATGCGATATTTATCAGGGCCAAATTCATAGCCAATGAACTGTTTAAAATATTCTTCATTTCTTTCAGTCATATAAAAACACTCCCTACGAGTGATCTTCCTTTCACGCAGAACTTTTTAAATATTACCATCCGAAATTTCAAAAATTTGAGAGGGGGGAAATTCCCAAGGTAACTGAATTTAAATGCGGCATTGCATTATGAGAACACATTGCTATAATATATTCAGAAAGCTTTGGTTATCATGAAACAATTTCCCATATTAGAACGAACCCCTATCTATCGGAGTTTATCAAATGTAGGTAAACGGATTTTTCAACCCAATGGGATTTTTTATTGGGCAAATCGAGCTAAAACAGAAGGAGATTATAATGCGACGATTGGAAGTGCCTATGGTGTAGAAAATCACATGATTACTGGAGGAAGGGATAAGCTAATTGTTTATTCTATGCCCGGCTTGCAAAAATATTTAAATATCGAGCCAGAAAGAGTTGCTGCATATGCTCCAGTTTCAGGAGTAAAAGCATTTCGGGATTTATGGGAAGCATGGATACTAAAAAAAGGAGAAATGGCGCGTAATATGCCATATCCTTTAATTCCGCTGCACAATAAGATTACTAAACCTCAAATTTGTAATGGAATTACAAATGCAATTTTTTTGACCAGTCGAATGTTCCTAAATACAGGAGAG
>CAYRPF010000105.1:0-8455 GCA_964426185.1 uncultured archaeon
TCAATAGCATTTGAATTAGAAGAAAAAAGAAATAATATTTACGAGTTTTGAAAGATTGTAGGTGCTATTAAATTTTTTTTTATTATAATGAAAAATTCATTGAACCATTTTCTAAGGATTTGATTTAGTATTCATAAAAAATTTATTTAAAATCAACGAATCTAAAGAATTAAACGGTGATAGAAGCCAAAAATATGGAGCCAGTAAAGGGGATTGAACCCTTGACCTGCTGATTACAAGTCAGCCGCTATAGCCACTAAGCCATACTGGCAGTATCTGGTAATAATCTAAAAGTGTTTTTAAGTGAGGGTAATAACATTTCAGAGCATTAAAAATTTTTGATATAACTGCTGAATGTGGGAATCCCAATAAGCCACACCAATTTGCTTTTAAAATTACCCTCAAGTTCTTCATAAGGTACGCACTTATATCTTTGGAAGTTCATATATATCTTAAGATGCGTCGGGGACGGAATTTTGTGTTCACCCAAAAATTGAGTAAATTGAGAATTAGAAAGTTCATAGGGCTTTTTATTGGTTTAGTTTTAATCAGTAGTGCTATAATAGGGCTTTTTGGCACAATTCCAATATTATTTAGACCAAAATCAAGTACAAAGGAGCAAAGCAGCATACAGAGTGCATCTTCTCCCGTATCGGCATCAGATTTGATTGCTAGTGTTGCAACTTCGGAGGATGTTTGGAGTGTTGAGGATTACGACATGATTTTTGTGATACCTCCAGATCATCCAGAATTCAAACCGGTTGCGGAGGAGTTTGCCGCTTGGAAAGCAGAATTGGGATATCATGTTCTTATATTAGACAACTATACTTCTTATTTAGGTCGTGATAATGCCGAAAAGCTCCGTAATGCCTTAATATCCTATTATAATCGTTTTAATCTACAATGGTTGTTGATAATGGGCGACACAGAATTAATTCCCATTCGCTATATTTACAATCCCGATGGAGTTATTGTAGACGATCATGAAGCCGTGGGCAGTGCTTATTTGAAACCTACCGATTTCTATTATGCTGATTTGACTGGTGATTGGAATATTGATGGGGACAGTAATTGGGGTGAAGATGGCAAATATAATTCTCTCAATGGAGAACCTGAAGTAGATTATTATCCCGAATTATATGTAGGGCGTTTTCCGGTAGACAATGTCGTTGAACTGGAACAAATGATGGAGAAGACCATGCATTACGAAAAAGCCTTGACTACTGGGGATTGGATGCATCGATATTTGGCGATTTCTGGAATTTCTGATCCAGCCAGCCAATTTTCTGATGATAAAGACGGTGAAGATGAAGCCATACTCAACCAATATATCTTGGATAATTTTGTGCAAGATCAAATGGAATGGCGCCACTTAGAAGAACACACTTCGGCTTATATTCCGCCCGATGACCCTCGAATTGAACCTCTAACTAAATCTGGGGTGATTGATGCAATTAACCAAGGACAAGCCATAATTGTTTACGCCGGACACGGAAGCCCCACTTCATTTTTTTCGGCTAATGCATTAAGCACCACGGATATACCTTCCTTAACCAATTTCAATAAAACAGCCTTTCTATATGCTGATGCATGCTCGACTAACGCCTTTGATGTTGATTCACCCCAATCATTAGGTGAAAGTTTCGTTAAGGCAAATAATAGCGGTGGTATAGGTTATGTGGGTTCCATGCGAATTTCATGGTATTATCCCAACGATACTGCCTTAGAACAGGATAATCGCGGTTTGTTGAAACTGTTTATGCAGCAAATGTTTGAAAAGGGAATGTTTCAGCAAGGAAAAGCCTTATATGAATCAAAAATTGCCTATGTTGAGAGTGACTGGTTTCAATTGGTAAATAAAACAGAAGATTTTAATTACTTTGAAATGGAGCGCAAGTCACTCTTTTCTTACATGTTGTTGGGAGATCCATCCGTTGATATTTATACCAATACGCCCCACAATTTTATATCTTTATCCACTCCTGGTTTAGTTAAATCTCCATATCAAGGAGCAAGTTCAATCATTAAACTTCAAGATACAAATGGAATTCCGATTCCGTACGGGCGAATTGTGATAGAAGATCCCGAAGGACGAACAAAAACTTTCGTTGCAGATGAAAACGGAACTGTTACCGTTATTTTTCCAAAAAATGCTTCTTGGGTGTCATATTCTTTAATTGGTCACAATATGCAGAAACTCTTTGGAAATATAACCCTTGAAATCGATTCACAACCACCAAATATCGCTTATCCACTACAATACAATCCAAATCAAATAGTTTTTGGAGAATCGGTTTCCTTCTCAATAGGGGTATTGGATGCAGAATCAGGTGTGGAAAAAGTCTGGCTTTTAAGCAGTAAGGATAATTTTACCACTTCTTCCTGGCAGATTTATCAAATGAAACCTCGTTATGAAAATAGTTCAGAATATTGCGTTTCGATAATTTTTGAAAATTTGACAACTTTTAATTTGGTAACTGTTATTCAAGATCGAGTAGGTAATTGGATTGCAACTTATCCTAATGAAGTATTAACCATTACCGTCGAAACCCCTCCCATTGTTTTTATATTAATATGTTTGGCTGGATTTGGGGTTGTTATTCCTGTTGCCGTTGCTATCTTTAGCTTATTATATTTTCGTAATCATCGAAAGCAAAAAATAACTTCCAGCAAAGGAAATCTCTTTATAATATGATTAATACTTTGAATTCGAGAAACAATATAGCGAATATCTCATTAGGTGGATTCTTGTGCAAAATACGAAGTCATTTCTTGATTATTTTTTATACGCTGCTGGAGTTGGGTTAAGTTTATATTTGTACTTTATGGTTGATGCCTTTTGGGGGATTATATCGATTTTTTCGGTTACCATTTTATTATTAATTTATCTACTATTTACGACTCCCGGGACATTAATAAGAATCAAATATCCCCCTCTTATTAAAACGCTTCAAAAAACCAACTTAATCACGGAACAAGATCTTCAAACTAAAATCAACTGGCCCGCCCTGAAGCTTCATCGTGCCTTGTATGAAATCGCCAAAACTTGGAATCTCTGCCCTTTGATTTTGTTGAATAAGAAGCAATATTTTTACATTTCTGCCTCAATTATGGAAGAAATAATACCAAAAGTACACGAAATATTTACTGTCTCTTCAAAAGCCTCTAATATAAAGATAGTACGCGCCCAGTTGGTTGGCCAAATAACCAAGCAATATCCTTTCTTAACCCGTCAGCAAGTTGAAATTGTGGTGGCACATCTTCAGCGTCAAATGGAGAAATTTCCTAAAAAATGGGAACAAGTATGCAAAAATGGTAGTGAAAATAATCCCAAAAATAAAATAAAATGGATCAATAAGTTGTTTTCTTAAGAACGGGGATTTTTCGGCCCGAACCAAATGTTTTTTTATTAACTTTTATGGTTTGAGCAATTTGTGCCCTTTTAAATTCTGAATGAGTATATAAATGTTCTACTCGAGTAACTAATTCAGGATCTTTCCCCATTCTGATAATTTCTCGAGGTGAGTATCCTTCATCTATCCGTAATTTCAAAATTTCATCCAAAATTGGATATGGAGGAAGATTATCTTCATCTTTTTGATTTTCTTTCAATTCAGCTGAAGGTGGTTTAGTAATTATCGCAGAAGGTATAATTTCATGTTCTCGGTTTATCCATCCTACTACTTTATATAATTGTGTTTTGTAGAGGTCTCCCGGGACATTTTTTCCTCCATTAGTATCGCCGTAAAGTGTGCAGTATCCTGTAGCTATTTCTGATTTATTGCCCGTAGAAACCAGAAGTGCCCGAAATTTATTCGTATAATACATTAAAATGAGACCTCGCAAACGAGATTGGAGATTTTGGTTGGCTAATTCTGTGTCATTATCAGTCGAAGGTGCATTAAATATTGTGTCAAATTGTTTGCTTAACTGCTTATGGGCTTCTTTGATTGGAAAGATATAATAGCAAATGTTTAAATTCTTACAGAGCACAATCGAATCTTCGATTGATCCTTTTGAAGAATATTTTGAAGGCATTAAAACCGCGATAACTTTATCAGATCCAACTGCTTGAGCTGCTATATATGCAGTAAATGCTGAATCAATACCACCGCTTAGGCCTAAGACAATTTGGGAAAAGACCCCCGTTTTATAGTAATAATCTCTTAAATTCATAACAAGAGCTTCGCAAATTTCTTGCTCTTCTGTGTAAAGATTATCGATGGAATTTTCCGGGATTAGAACCATATCCGAATGTAAAATGTTCGAAGATATCTTTGGAATTATTGTAGGTATCTCAAGTTTCGGGAGATATGATGGGGAGACGTAGGAAAAAAGTTGCTGTCGCATATTATAATCTACTACCATCACAGATTCTCGGCAAAAGGGTGCTCGGAGAACAATCTCACCGAGAGAATTAGTGATAAATGAACGACCATCGAAAACCAACTCATCTTGGCCGCCTATTGCGTTCAAATAGATTATTGGGATTTTAAACTTCACGGCCTTCTTTGCCACTAACTGTTCTCTTGCTTTCTGTTTTCCAATATAGTAAGGGGAACCATTTATTGAAATGATTAAATGTGCTCCATTTTTTACTAAGTTTGCAGCAACATCCACTTGGTAGTCATGATCCCATAAATCTTCACAAATTGCAATCCCGGTTTGAATTTCTAAAAGATCAATTGGTGTATAGTCTGTGCCAGACCAGAAATACCTTTTTTCGTCGAAAACATCATAGGTGGGCGTCAACCGTTTTGAAATAGTTGCCTGAATGTGACCATTTGAAAGAATGTAAGCATTATTTTGATAACGGGGATGATGCGAAGGATTTTTTTCTTTCCCAAAACCTCCAATAATAATAATCATTTTTGGGAATTTTTCTGCAATTTTCTGCAAACTGGCTTGTTCTGATTCAAAAAAGTCACGATCAAAAATTAAATCCTTGATTGGATATCCAGGAAGTGACATTTCTGGAAATATTACACAATTCACTTGGGAATTCTGGGCAAAATCACATACCGAAATTATTTTTTGCTCGTTTCCTACAATATCTCCTACCCGGAAATTTAATTGGGCTAATAAAAATCGGCAACCATCTTCGGCAACCATAATAGAAAATAAGCAAAAAAATCAGAAAAAATTTTCGAGTTTTTTGATTCCTTGAATTTCTTGATAATTAATACCCAAAGGATCTAAAATTTGTTCGAATGTACTCTTAACTAATTCCTTATACTTCGCTACATCTATATCATCTAAAGACGCTTGACTAACTGGTTTTACTCCCTCAGATGAACGTGTTTTAACGAAACTAATAAAGCTTCCCGGACCTAAATTTGCTAATTCTTTTCCTCGTAACATTTTGGCCGCTTTAACATGCTGAGGGGAAGTTTTTGTATAAGTTCTTATCTCACGCCTTATTATAACTGTAATCGCGTAATCTTCTATCTTAAATCCTCCATTTTCAGGAGGTTTACCAATTGCTTTAAGTGTAGATCGAATGATATGGATGATTTTTTTCTTTTTTTGGTTAAATGTTGCAAGGTCGGTAATTTGTACCAGTTCATCTTGCACTTCTTTAAATTTCTTCTTGATAAATTCTGGAGTATTATACTTCTTTACCATTAAACCCTTAAGATCTACTTGTTCTCCCCCAGTTCTGACTCCGATATAATTTTTTTTCCGTTCGGATAATCCGAGAAATTGATAGGTTTTTTCCAATTCTAAATCAAGATCTAAGTCAGCTTTTGACCATTTTACAAGTTCTTGAACTTGTGTTTCATTTGGATTTAATAAAAAGACTGAATCTGTGTCTCCATAAAGGACTTTAATATCCATACTTTCAGATTTTTTAATGGTTTGATGAATAGAGTAACGACCTAAAGCGGTGGTAGCTTCTGCAACTGGCCGAAAGTATAAGTTAAAATTAGGGCTTCCGAACACTCCATATGCACCATTAATGAAAACTTTTAAAGCGCTTGTCATAACACTGGCTGCTTGTCGATCTTTAGGTGAAATAGATGGATCATTAGAAATGGGTTTAAAATAATTTACGCGCACATCCCGCAGATATCCTACTACTTTTGCAAAAATACCCATACGTTTAGTACATACCCAGTAATTTATTTCTGGTAGCTTGTTCTTTTTACATTCTGGGTGCAGACAGTTGATCGTTTCATAAGAGAGATTACGCGTTTTGATCGTGGTAGGATAAAGGCTTGAAAAATCCAATACTGCGACTTTGAAGTGGATACCAGGAACTGGATCAATCACATAGGCTCCTTGAAATTTCTCAGCATTTGATCTATTGAAACCTCCTCTTTCTTCTAATTCTGACATACGGGGAACTAAGTAATTCATTCGGCGGTGTTCTGTGAGTAACAATGATTTTATCCACGCAGAAATTTGCAGACGGTATAAATCTTGAAAAGGTAAACGCGTAACCCGCATTAAAACTACCAATAAATTCCACATTAAATTATTGTTAAATGTGGTCAATTCCAAGGTTAAAATAGAATCCATCATATTATAGTGGATTAAAGAAGCCAAACTCATGTCTCCAATTAGTGTACCTTCATGTTTTACCTTTCCTTCACCTAGTAAGCTACTCGCAATATCTTCCAACGAATTTTTAAGATAAGCGCCTCCAAAAGCATATCCTTTAATGCTTCTATTGGCAAAAAATTGAAAAATATCCAGATGTAAACTTTGTTTATAATCTGTGTTGCGTGAAACCATTCCACCACCACGAGATGTTAAAATTGGGTTCAAAGTTTCATCGATTTTGAGCCTTCTGGCACGATGGTAGAGATAGGAGTTGTCGAAATTATCTCCATTAAAAGTGATTACAATTGGATATTCCCAGATTTTTCTAAATGTTTCAATTATCAGATCTTTTTCTGATTTGAAGAAAATTACTTCTACATTTTTAGGAAAACTTTCCGGAAATGTTCCCTCTTGTAAATCAGTTCTATCTAAACAGTAGACCATTCTCAGTCCGTCAGTAGCTGCGAAAGACACACTGATAACTTTATATTTTGAGAGGGTCGGATCAGGAAGTCTTCCATCTTCCGTATCTTCTACTTCGATATCAAAGGCCATCCGCTTTAAAGAAGGAATTGGAGAAGAAAAAATTGGATGATATACATCTGCCATTGCTTGAATCTCTGGGGCTTCATTTTGAAAAACTTGATGGAGTTTCTGGTCTAAGGAAGGATCTAATTGAGGATCCAAGGGAATTACATTTCCATTTACAATTTTGTATCGCATTCCTGGAATGAGATTATTATCATAGATAAAACTATGATGATACCGAATATTTGCTTCCCAAGCTCCATCCAGCAATGCCTTGATTCCTTGGCTGCCTCCAATATCTGTGGGCGTTTTTCCATAAATTTTTGTAACCGATATTTCTTGATCTGCTAAAAGATCATACTTTTTTACCGTTTCCATTCCATCATATCCCGGAAAGGATATTAAATTATTATTCATTTCCAAAGTTGATTTTTGATCTTTATGGAAACAATATGGATGATGATTGGTTGTGTCAATCCAGATTTTTATCTTATTATCGCTGAAATCATAAAATTTAGCAAAAGCTTTGTTCAGATCTCCGTCATATTCCACTGTAAGCAGTAAACCATCCTGTAGATTTCTAATTATTTTATTTTCGCTTTTTAGAAGTCGTAGGTGATAAGATTTCTGACTTTCTTTAGAATGTCTGGGGTATTGATTTTTTAGGGGATAATCTCCAAAATCTAATTCGACATTTTCCAGAAATACTTTTTTCAGTTTGGTTTGTTTTTGAACTTCTTTTTTTAGTTTTGTTATTTCGGGGGAGTGCGGTAATTTGACTTCCTTTTTTATTGATTTTGATGTTTCTGTTGGTTCTATTGTTTTTTCTATGTTATTTTCTGTTTTAATTGCCTTTTCTTCTGTTTTTTTTGGCTTTGATGTACTTTTTTTTCTTTTTATGGGTGGTTGAATATCTTCTTCATTTTTAGTACTTTTAATCTTATGATTATTAGATTTCTGTTTCGATGTAATTTGGGATAAGTCTGTTATTGGGTTAGATTTTTGTTTACTCTTTTCTTTCTTAACAGTCTTTAATGATTCTTTTTTTGAAGATTGAATATATTGTGATAAATTAGAAAAACCCTGTGTAGGTGATGTTTTCTTTAAATTTTTTCTTTTCCTACTACTTTTTTTTGGAGAGGTTTTCATACTAATTTAAGAATTAAATTACTTCTTAAAAAAGATCTTTTAATTTTTTCGTAGTTTTGCAAAATGATAACAAAACCCTTAATAATCGTCAGAAAAAATTTTCATCATATCGATTTAAATGATCGGATCGATGAAGTGGGAAAAATGAATAAAAATATTGTTATAGTGAGCGCATGTCGAACGCCAATAGGTGCATTTGGTGGATCATTGAAAAGTGTACCCGCACCTCAGC
>CAYRPF010000106.1:0-8409 GCA_964426185.1 uncultured archaeon
AAATGGCCATTATCACGGTCTAATGGGCATCATTCACCCGTAGGGGGAATGAATTAGATTCGTTTTTTTATTTTTTTTATTTTTTCGCATCATGCCTGACTAAGATATTATAATTTGTTAACTAACCGATAGCACGATGTAGAAGCACCTAATTCATATAAATCGCAATAGAACCCTCAGATTCGGCGATTTCCACCCGCAGTTTATAATTTTCAAAATTTTTTTTTAATTGCATGTAAACGTATTCTGCTAGTAATTCTGCTGTTGTCGCTGAAATTGGAAGTAATCGCGTATCAATTTTGGGAAAAACGTAATGTTTTCCATTAAATCGGACATCAATTTCATCTGAATCGTTCGTAGGAGTTTTCAGTTCAATTATTTGAATATTTTCGCTTTTTGCGGGAAGTAATACGGCATGATCCAACTTAGAAATAATCTCTTGAAGTTTAGATTTTATGTGATAAAAATCAATAACGAAAAAGTTTTCATCAAGTTCACCAGTTAATTCCACTGAAACGGAATAATTGTGCCCATGTAATCGTGAACATTTATCATGTTGATAGAGAAAATGGGAAGCTGAAAATTTTAAACGAGGATCAGAGATTCTCACTGTAAATGGCATTTTTTTTGATTTCACCTTTCGCGTTTTTTTTTAAATTAATGGTTTTAATTTAATTTACTAGATTATTTTGAGTTTGGCTCATAAGGAATAGGATCTACTGCATTATTGGCAGCAAATGCTTTTAATCGCTCATCACAACTCCCACATTGACCACAAGCCAATTCTCCACCTTGATAACATGTCCACGTTAATGAATAATCTACATTCATTTCCAAACCTTCTTTTACAATATCTGCCTTAGAAAAATGCAAATACGGGGCTTCTAATTTTATCGGCCAATAATGACAGAGATTCGCAACTTGTTGCATGGCTGAAACAAACTCGGGACGACAATCGGGATAAATAGCATGATCGCCTCCGTGTGCTCCATAATATATCGCTTCTGCGCGAATTGAAATGGCATATGCAAGAGCTAAACTAAGAAGAATCATATTACGGTTTGGAACAACAGTATCCATCATTGAAATATCATCGTATTCTCCATGCGGGATTTCGGTATCGGAAGTAAGTGCATTTGGGCCAAAGATTCCCTCAGAGGTTAAATTGTCCAATGAAAGAATTTTATGGGGAAGATGGAATTTTTCACAATTTTTTGCAGCATATTGAACCTCCTTTACATGTTTTTGACCGTATCTAAAGGTTAAACAATATATTTCTTTCTTTTCTTTGAGAAGACGGTATAAAAGTGTGGTAGAATCAAGACCTCCGGAAAGAATTAGAACAACACGATTCTGAACGAATGAATTTTGCTCCGACATATCCTTAATTTTTCTCAATGCAACCTGATTTATGGAATTTTTCCCTATTTTTTTTATAATGCAATAAAATGCAATGGAATAAAAGGAAGAAAAAATCCGTTTCAAATTACTTTAGATGATATATTCGATGAAGTTGAACTCCTAATCTGAGATTTGGATGACTCATGGTTAAATCGTAGCATTTCTTAACTGAATAGTCAAAATCGGCGTTATTAGGCTGCAACCAAATAGGTATATTTCCCAACCATTTAAGAGGGATGACATCCAAAGTAAAATCTCGATCTACCACATATTTCAACTCATTCGGTTGACAATTAATCTCATAATTGACCGAGGGTTTAGGTGAACAGACAATCCAATCTACTCCTTCATTTCCCTTGAAAACGGCATTTGTTCCATTAGTTTCGATAGCTATTTGAAGTTTTTGATTAAAACGATCCATTTGATGGATTTTTTTACAGAGTGAGGTTATTTCATAAAGTGTAGGCTCTCCACCAGTGAGAATTATATATGGATAATGAATTTGTTTTAAAATTTCATCTTCAGTCATAAAAATTCCATCACTCCAAGATTCTTTGGTATCACACCAAGAACAACGGAGATTACAACCTGCAAAGCGAATAAAGGTACAAGGAATTCCCAACCAACTCCCTTCCCCTTGAATAGAATCAAAAATCTCACAGATGGGATAATTCACAATAAAAAAAAAAATGCACAGATTAAGAGCTTTTGCTTACTTTATTTTGGATGCGGATTATTTTTTTTTGCCGCCTCTCGCTCTCGTTTACGCTCTATACGACGTTCCTTGCGCTCTTCCCTTTTTGATCTACGTTTAGCCTTTTTTTCTTGCTTCTTTTCCCAGCGCTCGATTTCTTTTGGTTTTTCTAATTTGTAGCGAGTATAGCCATATTTGTTATATATAATATCTAAAGTATAAACATACATAATTGTGAGGTAGGACGTGTTCAAGTCGTTTATAATGAGTGTTTGGGTCATACCGCCAACCCACAGAAAGAGAGGCACTGCGATTCCAACTGTTATAATCATATTTACCCCGTAAATCCATCCAAATAAGGCACCCACAAAACCGCCGATTAAAGCATTAGTTGCCCACATGATATATTGCATAACCCGAAATATCTTGTTCACGTTGGACTGTTTAATGAATAAATCAACTGTGTTGGTTACGATCATGCGAATTGATCGAAGTAATGCCAGACTGTATGGTCGATTTTCTATAACAATGGCGGGCATGGTAAACATGTTCATATACATCCACAATCTTTCAATCAGGGGGGCTTTTTTCTTCTTTCCCTTAACTTTCTTGGTTTTATCAAAAGATTGTGGGTCGACCGGCTTGACCTTGGCAGCTAATTCCATGGCTTCTTTGGGTGTTTTTGGGTGATAATCTCCCTTTAGAAACTTAGTCACAAATTGTATCATATGAATAATGGTTGAAGTGAAGGCATATCCCATTAACCCCCACCATCTTCTGCGGAGAACACGAAAACTTTTTCGATATGATAAAGAACCACCCCGGTACCAGTGATGAATCATCAGTTGTTTCATCCCTAAAGTTGAATAGAAGACTATGTAGATTAAGAACACAAATAAAGCCGTAAATCCGATAAATAAATAAGTATCGCTGATTCCCAACTCGGAAACTTTCTGATATATCACGGTAGGACCATTTTTTTCAATTTTAAAGAAAAATTTCCAAGCAGTTAATCCATAAAAGAACGAAAGCAGATTAACCAGGAAAGTTTGGAAGAATTGAGGGATCAGCATCTGCTTTTCTTTAACTACCACCAAGCAAGACATTTTAAGAAATTTGCTAGCCAATTTGAATTTACGGCGCCAAATGGTTAAGAAAAGTATAGAAGGTATAATCAAGACTAAAAATACCCAATTATAATTCTGCCCGTTGTACTCAAATTCCACATAGCGGTAAAGGATATAGTAGAGAGCCACTTGCACAAAAAGAACCAAATACATAATAACCATGGCAATTTCGGCAAAAACACGGACGATAAAATACGCTGCAAGCAAGCTGACTATGTATATCCCTACAATTACAAGTATACTTGTTAGAGAATATTTTCCCAAGATTTTTGACATACCTTCGAGTTGATCGAGATTTACACCAGCATATTTCACCGTCACATCCACACCGATTACATAGAGACTCCAGATTCCGATAGCGAAAAATACTATAAATAAAACTGCAAGTATGCCTTCACTAATGCGGTGCATTCGACCAAAATATTCAAAGCCTTCTAGATCAAAGGGAGGTGATTCACGGTATAATTCTTTATATTTTTTCACCCGTCGGGCTTTTAATTGCTTCTTTTTCTCAATTAACTCTTGTTTTTGAAGTCGTTTCCATTCTTTCTTTTCAGTGCGAGATTTGAATTTTTCCATTCGTTTTTTCAGCAAACTGCTCTTCTTTGGATCCAATTCAGCCAACAATGAAAACAATTCTGCATTTTGAGTTTTTTTGTAAAAACGAGTCAATTTTGAGAAAATGTCTTCTTGAAATGCAGGATTTTTATTCCATATTGTTTTTAATACTAAAGTAATGGGATGAATAGCCATTTCATCATTAAATCTTATAATGTTATAACACATATTCAGTACATCATTTGTTCGATCAGGAAAATTTCGTTCTAATTCTGCCAGATTACTAGATAGCATAATTCGAACATCTTCGTTTGAATCAAACGCCAATCGTTGGAAACTGTAGAACACTTGGTTATTTTCTGCAAATGGTTCGGGATTTGTAAATAAGACTTGTAAAATCATTTTCCCCGCATCTTTTCTAACCGCTGGATTTCGGTCTGAGATAAGTTTAAAGATAATATCAAAATAATCCATAAATTCATTCGGATCGGATTTGAATATCGCCATAAAAACTCCATGAGTGGTAGAGCGAATTTCTGAATTATCGGATGACGCTAATTTCAGTAGAGTGGGAATGACAATTTGCATTCTGATGCCCTTTTGGTGATATTCAAGCAACTTTTGAACCAATTTTTTATGAACTTCCACCACATTAGTATTGGCAAAAGAGCGAATATCTTGTTGGAATCGAATTTTTCGGATCTCAAATTTATCTGCATATGCAAAATAGGTATTAAGAGCTTTCACAGCGACAGTTGGCTCTGGATCTCGCACTGCTTGCACTATAAGTTTCAAACACAAAGGCAAATTAACTTGAATAAGTGCCAAAGAGCTAATTTCTTCCACGATAGCCTTTTTAACCACTGGAGGTAAGTTTGGATTATATAAATTTACAAAATGGCTGTAAATAAGAGATTTGATGTGTTTATAACTCCTTTTATTCTCGCGTCGGGAGACGGGAGGAAATTTTCGAAGAAAATAGCCTAAAACTTCTAAGGCTTTGGCTTTCACATATTCATCGCTACTTGAAATTTGATGTTCAACAATATGCAATTCTTTCCGAAAGTCTCCTTCGATAGGCAAATTCATCAACACGTTCATGGCTGTAATTTTCGTACGGCTATCTTTGGAAGTTTGAATGGTATCTAAAATTAGTGATTGGATGATTTTTTCTTTATTTGTAGTTTCAATCAATCTTTTAAGAGCTTCTGCAATTCCTTCTTGCACCAATGGTTCTTTAGAATGCATATAGCGATAAATCAACGGTTTAAACGTTTCTTCATATGGATTTACTTTTTCGAATTGTTTGGTAGAATAATTCAAAATTTTCTGAGTTTTAAATCCTTTCCGGGTTTGTTCTCCGATTAAAGTAGCAAATAAAATAAGTGTCTGCTTAATTGTGTTAACGGATAAACTTAGATGGAGAGAAAGTAAATTATGAAGTATTTCAAAGATTTCTCCAAAAAAGCCTTTGTCTATGTTAAATAAGATGATCATATGTCTAACAAGAATATTCTGAATATTCGGAGTTAATTTGGCGTAATTTTCCTTTAATTTAAACATAATATTATCGATATTAATATCTGGATATCCCTTGCGTAATTTTCTCAATTTTTCTTGTAGAATTCTGAAATAAACATCCAATATCTTGGCAAGCGCAACTTCTCCTCCTTCAGCATAATGTGATTCCAAGTAAACAAATAACTCATCATATTTGGCAGGAGCATGATATAGTATTTCAGCTAATAATGCTAATGTGGTCCCAAATACCGTGAGACTTTCAAAATTCTCCCGAAATCCAAAGAAAGTAGTTTTTTCATCTCGTAATTCCACAATCTGTTCATATTTTAATGTTTCCTCTATCTGTTCCGCTTGGGATATTAAAATTGGAATTAAGGAAATTTCATCTAAGTAAGGTGTAATTTTATCAGTAATTTGAGTGAGAATATTCAGTAAATCAATTCTTACGATTGTTGTAAGGGGTGTTTTTAATAAAATTGCAATATCGCCCAACAGATAATGAGGAGAATCACTTTCAATAAAGAAACGATGAACTAGATGACGTAGTTCTTTGATATCATCAATTAACAATGGACTAAATAGATGTTGAAAATAATTCTGACTATAAATGTCCTTCCGAGTTTGGGCAATTACGATTAAAGATGATAAAGTGGCTTGTCGTATATCAAGACTGGATGAATTGACAAACAATTTAAAATATGGATATAAATATTTTTTGAACAAATCTTCTGAAATTTGACTGCTCAAACTGCCCAAAGCTACAGCTGCATCGGCTTTATACTGCAGATGTGATGATTTTAGATACTTTTCAATATAAGCAAAGAAGTTCTCAAACCATTCAGGCTTTATATTGGTTAATTTAACCACAATTCCTAATTTTTGACGCACAATTTCATCGTCTTTATCGGGAATTTCATTAAATGTGCCCATTAAAGTAGAGATTAAAGCAGGGACAGCCATAGCATAATTTCCAAAAGTTTGAAGTGTAGCAATTAACATCTGGGTGTTTTTATGCTTAACCAGCGAAAGAAAAATATCTTCCAAATCCTTACTTTGAGGAGCAAATTTGCTTGGGACGTTGGCAATTACTTTTAATGCGCCGAAGATAACCTGAGGTTTAGAATTTGAAGATAAAAGGGGATGAATGAATTTCCACACTGCTTTGTGCTCTTGTTTTTCATATAAAGCAACGATATGAAAAACCGTTTCATAGCCTTGATTTGAAAGATTTTTTTTAATCAACTCTCCACACAAATCCAAAGGATTCAAGATATTTCGCTTTACTATTTGCCGTAAAACATTTCGAGCCTGTTTTATTTTGGATTTTTCTTTTGATTCTAATAGTTCTGTTAGAGTTGTAATCAAAGTTTTCTTATCAAGTTTAATGATAATTTCATTAATCTCTCCTTTAAGTATGCGGGTAATCTTAGGGTTTTCATCCGACAACAATTCACCTATAATTTCGGAAATATGTTTAGCTGTTTGGCGTGGGAGTGAATCTTTCATGTGGACGTATTTTATTACGGTGTCGGCTACTAAAATTCGCATTTCAAAATTCTCATGACGAGAATATTTTTTCAAAGTTTCAAAATCATTCGATATGATTGCTCGATTCAATACCCATTCATCTGCATTTTGCGGAATACTTTTATCTAAAAAGAGAAAATGGACTAAAAAGTATATATTTAAAATTTTTTGAATGAGAATCGCAAATCCAAATGACCGATAAATTAATTCACGGTCAGTTGTCCGAGAGAAGTCTAAATTCAAACCGATAAAATGGAGATTATCATCAGGAAAGAAATCAGGATATTTATACATCGCATTTATAAAAATAGAAAAGGCAATTCCAGTAATGATATAGGCGGCGAATAGTACCATTTTTGAGGTATTTAAGGGTTCTTTACTGAGGAATTTCTTATAGAATCCAAAAAGTCCGAATAAACAAGTAGTTAAGATGAAACCCAAAAAATCCAACGGAAACAGTATAAAGAACATCTGAATTTGTTCGATTTCTTCCGCACTAATATTTGGATTTATCTGAGCCAAAAAGGTAATTATTTCCTCAACTGCACCCGAACGAGTAACAGAAGGATTAGACACACTTTCTGGAATATTTCCCCAAAAAATTGGAAGATAATCCAAAGAAAAACTAATCAAAGAATATACGGTTGAAATAATACTAAGAATTGCTATAATATAGATAATCAACATTTGAGGCTCTTTTTTTAAAATCACGCGTTGAGCGCGATAGATTGCGTGAGCCGTTCCGTTATAAGTATAATAACTTAAATAAAACATGGGTCCTAATAAGAGCCAAACCAAGAAAATTATCCCCACAGCCCATCCTTCAGTTAAATTTGATGGAATGTTCCAATAGTTCAAAGCAATGTAAGAAGTAACCAATGGTGCGGCTAATACAATCAAGAAAAATAAAAACATAGCCGCGAGTGAATTCCAAGGTGTTTCAAATCGATCGATAAATTTCGTCTCCAGAGCTTGCTGGATTTCGGTCGCGCCTTCTTGTGAAGGTTTGGAAAGAAGATAATATTCATAAATTGGATAAAAAAAAGAAAAGGTAGCAATTACAAAAAGAGTAATAGGTAAAAAGTTCGGAAATTGAAAGGCTTTCACCATTTCTTCAGTCCAAATGGTATTTTCAACATCAGGTAAAATAAGAAGAGCATTTCTGGCAAAAATGCTGGTAATCATTGCTAACACAAAAACTACTGCAAATGAAACCATTACAGAAAATGTCATGGCGCCAATAGTGTTTCGTCGTTTCTGCCATTTAGTATAGACTGGGGAAGTTTTTAGTTCTTGTTGTATAAAAACCCAACAACGTATCATAATAACCAATCCTATAAATGTAAATAGAAGGGTTAACCCGCTGTTTAACAATCCGGCATAATCATAATTATTTTCAGTTTGTAACAACATGCTTCCTTATTTGGTATTTGATTGCTTTATATTTTACTGGTGGAAGGTTTTGTTAAACAATATCTCAAAATTGAAAGTTTTTTAATAATTTGGGAGTAAATAACATTAAGATGTGGTTAAATACTTCTAATAGAAATATTAAAAATCAAAAAATACTGTCAGTAACAG
>CAYRPF010000107.1:0-7964 GCA_964426185.1 uncultured archaeon
CATAATTGATTTCAAAAGAACCATCAACTTCTTCTCCATAAAGGTTTAATACGGGATAATCTGGTACGGGATTATGGGGATCGTATGTAAATATATCCTTTGTTTCTTGCGTTGGCGCTTTACGTTGAAGTTTACCTGTTCCTTTTGAAGATTGTGCATTTCCATCACTATTTAAGTATAATTCTAGTTTTCCTTTTTCGATAGAAGGCAAAGCGACATCAAAATTTTGCCATTTATTTTCTCCCATTAAAAACAGCTGAGTTCTTTTCCATTCGGAAACTTCATTTTTGATTCCCTTTAACCAGTAATCAAACCATTTAAGATGAACTTCTCTCATGTTAAGCACTGCTTGGGGGCCATAATCAATACCCCGGAGCTGTTGCTTTGGAGCTCCTGTTCCTCCATGATTCCAAGGGCCAATCAATAAATAAATTTGGTCTGGTTTTGGGGTATTTTCAAGCACTTTCTGATATGCCCAAAGAGTACCGCGGAGAGAATCATCATGCCATCCGCTAATAAACAACATCGGGATGTTCATTTGCGAACACTCTTCTTTACTTGCACGATTACTTTTCCAGAATTCGTCTAAATTCGGGTGTTCTAAGATTTTTTGCCAGCTAGAAAGTGTTTTTCCGATTTTTTTATCCATTGTTTTTAATGGTAAATGAAACAAGATATGATCCCAATCAATTGCAGTAAGAATATTGCACTGATTTGATCTTCCACTTACAAAGAAAAGCCATTGAAGGTTCTCCAATCTTGGAATCCCATTACTGAAGGGAATGGTTTCCATCAAATCAGGAACAAGGGCCTGTGGTATTATGGCTTTCAGATAGGGGGGATTTTTTCGGGCAGCATCCCATTGCACCGCACCTTCATAGCTTCCCCCTCGCATTCCCACATTTCCATTACACCATGGTTGGGCTGCGATCCATTCAATTGTATCATAACCATCATTTCCTTCATTATATTCATCAAAAATTCCATCAGAATCGCCCCTTCCTCGTACATCTTGGAATACAAAGGCATATCCATGTTGAGCGAAAAATTTTCCGACATTGACACAATATATTTCTTCATTGCCATATGGTGTTCTTTGTAGAATTGCAGGGAAAGCCCCTTCTTCATATGGTAAATACACTTCGCTAGATAAAAGAGTTCCATCGCGCATTGGTGTTTTTACATCCCATAAAACACGAATGGGTTTGTCGGGTTTGTCCGATTTGTCATTGACTTTAGACTCCATGATGTGTTTTTAAAGAAGCGAAAATATAAAAACCTTGTCTACATGATGTACACATATAAATGTAATTATTCTTTTGAAGTAATTAATTAGTTTTTGAGTTATACGAGGCGTGTTTTAAAACTCAAAAAAGTTTTACTGAATTGTAATGTTAAGCTCAATTATTACAAATAATGGTGATTACTCTGGGTAAACCAAAAACAAAGGAAAATGCACTCGAATTTAAATATATCAATTATAATCGTATCGGAGCTATCTTTTTTATAATTCTTCTCATTTTTATTGGATTTTTTGGCTTCATATGCAATTATTATGGAGAAGGACCTATAGACTCTTCTCTAATATGGTATTATCAACTTTTTTTCAAAGTGACATTATCCAAAAATATCTTTTTGTTAAAATCTATTCCTGTACTCCCTCTAATCTTGACTTTTACAGGTTATTACTTGACCAACCGTGAAGAACTCTCACTTAAAGGAATTAAAATTTCTCTTTATTTTATTCCTTTAACTCACCTTTTATCAATTCTATGGTATTGGTTTAATGTTTCTCAAATAAATATTGAACCCATACGGCTTTTATTTGCTACTTGGCAAGGTTATCTGACAATATTTCTCACAATCGCTTGTATCTTGTTCGGATCCTTCATTGGTATAAAGGTCAAACAATATAAACTGCTGAAAAGAAAATTAATTTTAAAAAAGGAAGTATAGAATTGATTTAAAGGTGTTATTCGAACTAAAAAAATACCAAAACTAAAAAAATACCAAAGCTAGCGTGAAAAAATATGGCAAATATGTTAGTGTATATCACAAAAAGGATTTTAATGACAATTCCAATGATCTTGATTTTAATTGTTTTAACGTGGTTTTTAGCCTATTTAATGCCGGGCGATCCAACATCCTTTTTCCCACCGACAACATCTCCAAGCAAAATTGCAGAATTCAGAGAACTTTGGGGATTGGATAAGCCGTGGTACGGACAACTATGGACCTACCTCCAAGGGCTTTTTCACGGAGATCTTGGCGAATCAATCCAAGTTTCACCTGGGGCAAAAGTGGTCGATCTCATGGCAGTTTATATTCCGCGGTCGATTCAAATCGCCATTTTCCCTATCATGCTAATCCCCTTTATAGGTATAAAAACTGCACTTGTTTCTGTAAAAAATAAAGATAAGTGGCAAGATACATTCGTCCGGGGATTATCGGTCTTATTAATTTCGACTCCAGCCTTCTTTTTTGCACTAATTTTGCAATTGATATTCGGCTACTGGTTACCAACAAATTTCGGGGAAGATTTTATCAATATTCCCGTGATCGGTCTCTTTTCCCATGAATTGGGAAGTCCACCGACCTTAACCGGATTTCGACTAATTGACTGTTTGCTTGCAAATGACTTGCACCTCTTCTTAGATACAGTAGAGCATCTAATATTACCCGTCGCATGCCAAACGCTCTTGACCTTTGCAGTGGTTACCAGACAAACACGTACGAGTTTACTTGACATATTAGACCAAGATTATATACGTACGGCCAGGGCAAAAGGCTGTTCAAGAGATTTTGTATATAATAAGCACGCTTTAAGAAATGCGCTTATTCCAGCCACCACCGTCATCGTTGTGAATGCTGCATATCTACTTGCTGGATCAGTGATAATCGAAATTTCCTTTGGAATCCGAGGTATGGGCATGATATTCATTGAAGCGCTGACGACTAATGACTATTGGCTTATCGTTGGCAATGTTCTTTATGTAGGGATCGTAATTATTCTGGGCAATTTATTAGCTGATTGTTTGTACACGATTATTGATCCAAGGATCATCTATAAATAATATAATCTAAGAGAAATTCACAGTTTAGAGGAAAAAAAATATGACCCAAAATAATTCAAACACTTCTGATAATAAAAAAAAATTCTGTTCATGGAAAAAATTCTTATTCAAGCCAGATTTGCCAAAAAATAACCCGACCGATATTGCATTGATTAAAAATCAAGCAAAGGGTAAGGTGTGGGTAGAATATCTAAAGTTTTTCTTGATTCCCACATACCAGTCAGATTCATTCTCAGCTTTAGAGACTGCTCTTATTGAAGAAAATAGCCGAAGGTCAACATTTCGGAAAATGCTAACACCGTTGACGATCATCGGATCGCTTATCATTATATTTATGGTGTTTTTGGCAGTATTTGCGCCTTGGTTGTCCCCTTATACTTATAAACAGTTGTCTTTAAGCCAATTTCCTGGCGCTTACGCTCCACCTTCCCCAGAACACTTTTTAGGAACAACTTTATATGGGCGAGATATATTAGGAAGAATCATATATGGCGCACGTGAATCGCTCACATTAGGGATCTCGGCCATTCTAATTAGTTATGTCTTTGGAACGATATTTGGGCTGATTGCCGCCTATTTTGGAGGAAAGGTTGATACGATTATCATGCGTATTTTTGACCTCCTTATGACTTTACCAGGACTAGTAATAGTTCTCCTTTTTGGGGCAATATTCGGGAGAACTATGAATGTTTATATGATCTCTTTTGGAATATTGATGATTCCCGAAAATGCCCGGCTTATCCGGAGTCAAGTGCTTATTGTCAAGCAATGCCAGTATGTTGAAGCCGCGAGAATTTCAGGAGCTAAAGATTTTCGGATTATGTTTAAACATATTCTCCCGAATTCAATAGCGCCAATGATAATTTCTGCGTCATTTTCAATGGGTGCCACCATTTTAGGTATTACGGCCCTTACTTTTCTGGGTATGGGAGAACCTAATGTGGTCGAATGGGGTGGGGATGTCAATCTGGGAAAATCAATGGTTTTCCAAGCCCCTTGGGCATTTTTCTGGCCAGGTTTTTTTATAATAATTACAGTTTTTGGGTTTATTTTATTGGGAGACGGATTGGTAGATGTTTTTAATCCACGCAATACCACAGAAAATTAGGAGGATATAAGATGATATTATTGTTTATTTTAAGCCAAAAACGTTTGTATGCCATGATATTTGAACAGATATTCTTGATCTTTATGGTATATATCTTGTTTCAAGCCATTAACAAATTTGGTAAAGGAAAAGATCGTCATTTACCGACGAAATTTCTATTTCGGAAATCTTTTCCCATCATAACAGCCTTAACCATTCCAATTTTTATTGTTCGCTTTATCTTGGAATTTATCGGAATCCGGTCGAGTTTACTCTTTTTTCTCGGCCTCCACTTGACCATCGTCTTAGTGATCCATCTCAAAATCTATCAGAAGGGCTTGATAGAAACAAGGGGAGAAGAACACTTTGACTATTATGCACAATACCACAAAAATTATATAATTTCTATATGGGGATTTCTGATAATTGGCTTTGCTTACCAGTCAATAAGATTGGTTGAAAGTTTGACTGATCAGACATTACTTTTACCCAGTATTATGGAGAATTATGAATTTACTGCTATTGTTATGGCTGTGTGTTATGCAATAACGAAATTAATTAATTTAACAATACAAGAAAATAAACGTTTAGCCCCAATAATCTTTAACAAGTCAATTCTTTTTTCTATGGGCTTGTCTTGTGGACCTTGGCTTCTTTTCATTACGATATATGGACTGATTGTACGGGCAGCTCCTTTTCAAGTCTTCGGTTTTGGAATTCTAGTCCTTCTTTACATCATTACATTCTTAGTCATTTCGCGAATTGTCTCGAAATCAGAGCAAAAGAAATTTGAACAAAAGATGCTCGAAGAATTCCAAGCTAAGTGCAACTCTTGTAATTGTGATAACCAGAAAAAGGAAGAAGTTATACTCAGTGTCCGTGATTTAGTTACTTATTTCTATACTGATGAAGGGATTGTAAGGGCTGTGGAAGGAGTTTCCTTTAATATTTATAACAATGATATTTTAGGATTAGTAGGAGAATCTGGTTGTGGTAAATCTGTGACCGCTCTCTCTATTTTGCGGTTGGTTCGACCGCCAGGAAAAACTGTAAGTGGACAAGTGCTTTTCCATGATGAAGATCTCCTTAAGAAATCAGAAGATGAGATCTTAAAATATCTAGGAGATAGAATTACCATGATTTTCCAAGATCCTTTAAATTCACTTAACCCTGTTTTTAAAATCGGGGATCAGTTAACTGAAGTGTATCATTTACACAAATCCGATGAATTGATTGCTGCAATGAAGACTTGTGAAGAAAAATTGGCAGATTTAAAGGAAGAATTTGCAAAAATTAATTTACAATTGGAAAAGTTGGAATTCAAAGATGATGATGCTTTGTTAACGAAAAAACAGGAGTTAGAAAAGGATATTGAAATGCACCAAAAATTCACTTCTCCTTATTCCATTGCACGGGAAAATGTTATCGAATTATTGAAGGATGTAGGTATCCCAGACCCTGAGATGGTCTATGACCGATATCCACATGAGTTGAGCGGTGGAATGCGACAAAGGGTCATGATTGCAATGGCTTTGGCATGTTGTCCAGAACTATTGATCGCGGACGAGCCTACTACTGCTTTGGATGTAACAATTCAAGCCCAAATATTAGATCTTATCGTGGATTTACAGAAAAAATATAATACTTCTATCCTTTTCATCACCCATGATTTGGGTATTATCTCACAGATCTGTCAACGCGTTGCGGTTATGTACTGTGGATATATAGTCGAATATGGAAATGCAAAAGATATCTTTCAAAATCCAAGCCATCCATATACCCAAGGATTACTCGAAGCTATTCCACGAATCGGTATAGAAAAAGATAAATTGCCTGAGATCCCGGGGTCTGTTCCAAACCTTTTACACCCACCAACGGGATGTCGATTCCATCCCAGGTGTAAGCATCGTTTTGAGCCTTGTGATAAGGTCACGCCCAAAATGATTGAAGTGGGTAAAAACAAGTTTGTTGCCTGCCATTTATATGATCCAGCTTATGTTCCACAAGAGGTGTAAATAAAATGCTTTTGCGTATAGATATCTCATTAGAAGCCATTACATGGATTTTATTAGTTACTTCCTTCGCTCTCATCTTGGCAGTTGGATTTTTTTATGTTTTTTCAGGGATCAAAATTCAATTAGTCGAAGAGAAGAAATTGCGTTTGATTTTGATTGCTTCCATTTTACCTGGGAGTATCTTTTATTTTACCATTTCTGGATTAGTCCTATGGAGTAATTCGGTCACCAGCATCTTCAGTATTCCAATCGATTTACAAAGTTTTACACTTGGGACCGGTGAAATAGGAGGCACATGGTCGAAATTCCTTCTCATTTCCGTAGGATTCAATCTAACTTTGGGGATCATCCTAAAGCAACTTGCGTTCCATTCTTTAGCTAATATGAAGAAAGGATTTAGTGTGTCTTCCGTTGAAATTGGAAAGAAAATCTTGCAAGTCGAAAATTTAAATGTTTACTATCCAATATATGGTGGAATATTAAAACGAGCTACAGGATTTGTAAAAGCAGTCAACGGCGTTTCATTTACAATCAAAGCAGGAGAAACCATGGGTTTGGTTGGGGAAAGTGGTTGTGGAAAATCTACTCTCGCTAAAGCAATATTGGGGTTAGTAGATATTCATGAAGGAAGAATTTTATTCAACAATGATGAATTGCACTACCCTATCGAAAATGAATTTCGACGCCGAATCCAAATTGTATTTCAAGATCCCGACGCTTCACTCAACCCGCGTATGAAGATTGTAGATATCTTGGGTGAACCCCTCCGTAATCTGATGGGAATGACAAATAAAGACGATATTCGAGAGGCCGCAGTCCAATTGTTGGAAAAGGTCTCACTAAAACGTGAATATTTAGAACGTTTTCCCCATGAGTTTTCGGGTGGGCAGAAACAGCGGATCACCATTGCTCGTGCCCTCGCATGTAATCCAGAATTGATCATCCTAGATGAACCAACTTCAGCCTTGGATGTCTCTGTGCAAGCGGGAATATTAAACTTATTGAAAGATTTGCAACGAGAATTTGGGTATGCTTATCTTTTTATTACCCACAATCTATCCGTCGTAGACAACATCGCAAATAATGTGGCGGTCATGTATCTGGGGAGATTTGTGGAGTATGGGCCTGTAAAAGAGATTTTTTCCAATCCGATACACCCGTATACGCAAGCACTCCTTTCTGCACGTACTGAAGTTTGTTATGACAATACTATTAAACGGATTATATTAGAAGGTGAAGTGCCCAGCCCCATAAATCTTCCTGAAGGGTGTTATTTTCATCCACGATGCAATAATCCAAATCGTACCGACAAATGTAAATCTATTCCACCAAAAGCTTTGAATTATGGAAATAATCATTTAGTTTGGTGCTATGATAATTCTCACTGCTGTGTTGAAGTGAATGACGATTATCTAATCAGTAATTGATAATTTTTATTCATTTTTTCGTGACATTTTTTTATTTTCCTTCTCATATTGTATTTTTAATGAATATAATCAAGTATTCTACCAGGTCTTCTTAATCTTACATTTGTCTCTCCACGAAATCGGAAAATAGAATGAGTTGTACAGAAAAATAAGGGGTTTTCAGAAAACTTAAATTGCGATCTGCCGCTTAAATACCCCATATCTGTTGAAGTTTGCGGTACATTCCGCACGCTAGAATCTTTAAATTCATGCCGAAAGTATTCCGAATTATTGAATAGGACCAGTAGATATCATTTAGTAAATGGCTTTCACCGCCTTATTCGAAAATCCCAATATCTAGATGGTCAAATAGAATTGGAAA
>CAYRPF010000108.1:0-7768 GCA_964426185.1 uncultured archaeon
CCATTGAGTCATAAAATGAATTCCGATATTCTAAAGTTCTCCCCACGCATGTGGGGGTGTACCAGGGATGAAAATCTCAAAGATTGATTTACCCTTGTTCTCCCCACGCATGTGGGGGTGTACCAAAAATAGTGAAAAGAGAAAAGGGGATTCATGAGTTCTCCCCACGCATGTGGGGGTGTACCATGAACTCGAATATTTTTTTTGTCTTAATTGTTGTTCTCCCCACGCATGTGGGGGTGTACCATTGTGTGCCGCTCAAGGGACTCCAGTTGCAATATTCTCCCCACGCATGTGGGGGTGTACCAAACATGAAAGCGAAAGGAATTTCATGGATATAATTCTCCCCACGCATGTGGGGGTGTACCACAAACATTGATTTAGTTGAAATTGATGTTGGAATTCTCCCCACGCATGTGGGGGTGTACCATATTTAAACTAATCCTAAGGCTTTTATTCTGAGTTCTGATAATAAATGCAGAGGTTAAAAATATGCCCCAATTAGATGAAGATGAAGTGATGATTATTGATTTAGAGACTACTGGTTTTTTTCCTTTTAAGGATTTAATTGTAGAAATAGGAATAGTTCAATTGGATCTCAATTCTGGAAAAAGAGACCATATAATGAACGAATTAGTTATTGAAAGCGAAAAGCGGTTAAGTCAAAAGAGAAATTCATGGATATTCAAGAATTCGGATTTAACTTATGAAGAATTATTGGAAAAGGGAATAAGTCTAAGCGAAATTTCTTCAAAACTCTCTGATTTATTTAGGAGTAATAAATTTACAGGTTTTTATTCTGAGTTCGATTTTACATTTTTAGAAGCGCGTGGATTTAAAATTGATAAAGCTGCTGATATAATGTATTTATCGAGAAAATACCTTAATATATACTATGGTATTGATAAATATCCCAGTGTCGAAGAATGTATGAAAAGGATTCTGAAAGATTATTCAAAAGAGCCGCACCGTGCGATTAAGGATGCTGAAATAGAAGCAAAAATATTATTTGAGATATGTAAAGATGAAGAAATAAGAGAAGAATTATTTAATTAAGGATAGTTAGTTATACCAAATCTTTCCATAGGATTTCCTCCATACCCTTTAAATCAAAGCAAAACACTTCTCTTTCATTAAATTCTTCAATTTTTTGTGAAAAACTTCTTGCAAAAACAACAAATGTATGTTCTTTTGTATGAAGTTTACCAGGATATCGTATTAATTGACCTTTTTTTGCTAATTCCTTAACTATTCGCTTAGCATTTACTTTTTCTTTCCATTTGCATTCAATAAGATAATCGTTTTTTGAAGTTGGAGAAAATGCAACTAGATCTATTTCATTTTCCTTCCACCACCATCGACCGATCTTGGAAAATTTGAATAAATCCATTTTAATTAGAAATTGTTTTGCTACTTTTTCAAAGATATGACCCAAATAATCGCTGTAGTCTGTCTTAATTTCATCAATACTTAATATTCCCTCTTCAAGGCTACTTAAATTACCATAAATATAACGAAACCAAAATCTTAAGAAGTTATCCTTCAGAAAGTATCGCCCATTTCTCGAAGGAATTTTATCGGTAATTGGGATTTCTCGATGGATAAATTCTATTTCAATTAACTGACTTAAATACTTGGAAATTTGAGATGTATTTAAATTAATATGATTTGCAATAGCGTTCGGAGTGGTCTTACCAAATGCTATAGCTTCAAGAATTTGCTTATACCTGCGAGCATTTTTAAATTCATATCGGATAATGAAATCGATTTCATCTTTTAAAAAACTTGTAGAAGATTTGAATTCCGTTGATAACCAATCCCAGAAATCACCTTTGATCATATTTAAATAATAGGGGATTCCATCGGAAAATCCATAAATTTCGATTATTTCTTCCAACGATTTGTTTGGAAAAAAAGCCTTCAAATCATAAAATTTAACAGGAGACAATTTTAAAGAAACGTCTTTCCTAGCATATAATGGGCTCGAGTGATCTAAAACATTTTTGGTCATTAGAGATATTGAAGATCCCAAAAGAATTAGTTTCAGAGGAGAATCTTGTAGAAGAATATCTATGATATATTGAAAAGTATTAAGGATTTCTCTGTCTTCAAGGATTAAATTTTGAAATTCATCAATAATGATGAGATTAACTTTATTTCTGAGATATTTAAAGAGTATTTGATAATCTTTTTTGAGATCTAATATTTCGGGAACCTTTTTTGCACAAGTATTATAAAATTTATCGAGATTTTGCGTTTCTCCTGCAAGATAATAGATAAATTTTTCATTTTTGGCAATGTGTAAGGCTAATGCGGTTTTTCCAATTCTGCGCCGACCATAAATAACAATGATTTGTTTTTGTTTGGATGAAATTTTATTTAATAAATCTCGAACTTCCTTGGTTCTATCCTTAAATTCCATAATTAATATTAAGAAAATTCATAATAAAAATTTTTAGGGTAAAAAATTTTATGAAAATTAAGAAAATAATTTTTATGATAATGGCAAAAACTTCTCTTGATATAGAAAAGAAGAGTACTAATTACATCAACCTACCTAACCATGCATTCAAATCCAACACCCACCATGCCATTTTATCTTGGAATCCATTTGAATTTAAAAAAGTGATTTGCATCAATGGAATTGCTCTAAATTTCCCTAAAAAACTTTTTACTTGCTCCACCTTCGAGATAGATTGCCGAGGGATCACGAACTTCCGTTGGGGTAGCCACATATAGAAAATTAAATACTCCCTTGTTAAAGCGAGAACTCCGTTTCCCCTTATTTGAGAATAGCCTTTAGATTTTATTCCTGCAAAATTGGCCATATTATCCACTATTTCAAAAGAATCGGTTTGGAAATCTTTCTTAATTGCATTTAATCGTTTTTTTTTCAATCGGGAAAACATCAGATATCACATATGAAATTAAGATAAATTGGTTAAATAAATTGTGAAATATCAAAAAGTCAATTCCATTCAATTTTCAAGTTCTAAAAACAACCATTTTAATTGATCTATTTGTTCTTCTTGCATCTCAATCCAATTATGGAGTATTTTTCAAAGGCGGAAAGAAAAACCCAATTAAAAAAAGTCCATTATTTCAATTCTTCAATAATCTGATGAAAATCGTTTTTATTTGGATAAATAATTCGAATATCTCCCAAACTTACTTTAAAATCGGAATCCATGGTAATAAATCCTGCACATTTGGTGTCAATTGCTGTAATCGCATGTAATGCGTCCATTGCATATAGATTTTGTTTGAATATCAAGGGTCGTGATTTTATAATATGCGTTTTCGAGATGGGAATCAAGAATAGAAATCTATCTCTAACTAATTCTTCAATATCTGCAAGAAAAAAGTCTAAAGCAACATTTGCAGAATGTAAATCAATTACTTCCAGATTTACTTGCTTTTTAAAGGCCCGAAACATCTCAGTTATCATGATTTCATTGGTGATCATTTGAAAATTATCTCTGTTCTCTTCAAATATTTTATCTACATATTTACTATCTTCGAAAGGGCAATAACGATAGTAGAATATGTTGGTATCTAAATAGAATTTCATGAACCTTCCTCACGGATTTCTCGAATCACGTCAATTCCATTCTTAAAAGGTTTTTTGGCCTGCGATTGAAGAAAATTTCGCAAGTCTTGAGCACTTAGAATTTTTAATTTCTGCTTGATAAAGGTGTGGATCCCTCCTCGTATCGCTTCACTTCGATTTTTGATAACCCCAGCTTGAACCAGTTGGTCCAACCATTCGATCAAATCATTATCAAGAAATACAGAAATGTTAGTCATAATTATAATAGAAAAAATATAATATAAAAATACTATTATTTTTCTTGTTAATACTGCTTTCATCATCAAGATATTGGATTGTTCTTCTTCACATGAGGAGTTATTTTCTAACTTTGTGGAGGCAGAACAGCAACATATATGAAAGTAATTGAAATTATCGATTAAATTTTTCTTCACTGATGATTTGCTGAGCAATTTCATCTGTATAATCATCGAGATCTGCCTCAATAGGCGGTTCAATATTTTCCTTCACAATAATTTCCAAGATTTGATCAGGCGTGAGGGAGGTAAGGTGGAGTATTTTTTTCAGACCAATTTTACCTTGCTTATAATCTTCCAACAAAATGGGTAGGATTTTATCGGTTAATTGATCGATTAAAATCTGGCGTGTGCAAACTGCCTTTGATATATTTTTCCTTTTTGCAAGATATTCAAGTAATTGATTGATTTCTTTGTTTACTCGAATGTTAATTTGATGCATAATATCCAGAGTACTATAAGTACTCTAATTATTTAAGATTATTTCTACTATTAGTACTTATGAATCTAATGATAGACACCTTTTCATGGAAGAAAATTGACCTTTTATCGCAGGAGGATCTTATTAATCTCGATCTTTTTTATAAGTGGGCTCAAATTTACATAACGCATGAAGTCAAAAAGGAAATAGAGCATTTTGGATTAGATTCATGCAGAATCAATGCGATCACCATTTTACCTGTGAAAAACAAAAAATATTACAAATTTGCCTTAGATTTAGGATTTGATGCAGCAGATTCTGAGATTTTTAGCAATTGCAGTTCTACCAAAGAAATGACAATAGTATCCGAAGATAAGCCGTTATTGAAACTTTTACAATCCTTTAAAGCCAGGGCGATACAAGTGATAGATCTATTTGGAATCTATTATAAATTGGATTTAATCAAATCAAAGGAGTTAATTCGAATAAATAAATACTGTAGAGCGAAGAAAAATATTACAGATAGAAAATTCAAAAAGATTAACCAATATCGTTAAGAAAGCAAAATTGAACTAATATTTATTATATCCTTCAAAATTCCTATAGGATCATTAAGGATCTTATATATATCACTGAGAAAAACAAGTTCAAACTTAATTGTTAAATAAAAATTTTCCAATAAAAAAATTGAAATGTCAATTTTCTCACTTTAAATTATGGTGCAAACGTGGAAACCCAATAAATGGGATTTAGGGATATCACTATTAATTGCAGCTGCATTTCCCGTTTTAGCTTCATTTTTGTATTCAACCACCGGTGCATTCATTCCGATGGTGATTTATTACGGGTTGGCTTGGGGGATTAGCAAATGGCGGCGCGGAAAAACAGGTTATTTCAATCCTATGCCGAAAAAAATCCCCCAATTCTTCATTATAAATGTTTTTGTGATTGTTTTAACTTTAATTGCAGCATTTTTTGCCCGTCCTGCGGAAATTTTTCCATTTTCTTCAGGAGCATTAATAACGGGATTGATATGGGCTCCAATTAATGCTGCTTCTGAACAATTGCTTTGGATTTATATTTTTGAATCTTGGGATTTATTTCCATTGAAATTACAAACGGATAGTGTTGCAGAATTAAATAATAATAATAAAATGAGTTATAAGAAATTAAAGAATAACATATTGCTCTTTCGGATTATAGGAATTATTTTATTTAGTTTGTTTGTAGGCACAATTCATTCGATGTATTGGAGTAAATTTCTCACTACGGTAAATGATTCTTCTGTTTGGGGTATTATTTTTATTTTACTAACAACGGTATCTGGATATTTGCACATTGCGGTGTGGCGTGAATCGAAGCAGATGATTTTTACATTTATACCGCATTTTATGCTGAACCTTTTCCCGCTTTTCTGGACGGGCTATTCTATGGTACCCTACCTTTTTTAATTTAAATTATACTATCTTGTAAGGTTAAGAATTCACCTACTGGTTATTCAGTACCATTAATGTTGCAGAACGAGCAAATTTTAACTCGAATGCTTGATACTTGATGCTTGAATAATTTTTTTACGCTGCACCGATTAATTAAAATGACATTGGGAACTCAGAAAAAAAAGAAGGATCGGCAAAAAAAAACGAATAGATTTTATTATATGTGCTTTCTCTTGAAGAAAACTAGAACTATTGCAGAAATTAATAAAATGGGGACGAAATTATAAAAGCCAGGGATATTCAAGTTTTCCATCAAATTATCATAATTAAATGGGTTTTCATTATTGTCTTTGTCATCATTTGCTTCATTATCAGTGGAATCATCGCTGTCACTGGAATTATCGTTGTCATTATTTTGGTCATTGTTAGAATCATTGGTGAAAACAACTGTTATCGAAATAATATCTGACATCGGAGATTGTCCACTGCCATTTACTGCAACTAGATATATATTGAATCTCCCTTCAGTAGGAAATGTAATACTACAATTTGCATAATTTGAAGTGTTTGTAAGGGTATTATTCACCCAAATCTCATAATAGTCGACCATCGGAATCGATTCCCAATAAAGAAAGATATAATCCGCAGTTATTTCGGTACTAGTCGTTATCCATACTGGAGCAGGCGGTAATTCGTTTTTTATGGTTATCCATAATGATTCTGATATGTTAGATTTTCCAATGGCATTTACCGCTACCAGAGTTATGTTATAAAGGCCTACATCTGGAAAAATTACAGTAAAGCTGTTTTGAGTGGTTGTATCCACCATAGTTTGATTGATCCAAATCTCGTAATAATCCACCAAAGGTATTGATTCCCATTGAATTGCTAAAGTTCGATGAATCGTGGTGGCATTTGCAGTAATCCATACCGGTGTTTGCGGTAATTCGTTTTTTATGGTTATCCATAACGATTCAGACAAATTTGATTTTCCACTGGCATTTACTGCTACCAGAGTTATGTTATAAAGGCCTACATCGGGAAAATTAACGGTATAACTGCTTAGTGTGGTTGTATTCACCAATGTTTGATTGATCCAAATCTCGTAATAATCCACCGAAGGTATTGATTCCCATTGAATTGCCAAAGTTCGATGAATCGTGGTGGTATTTGCAGTAATCCATACCGGAGCAGGTGGCATTTCGTTTTTTATGGTTATCCATAACGATTCAGACAAATTTGATTTTCCACTGGCATTTACCGCTGCCAGAGTTATGTTATAAAGGCCCACATCGGGAAAATTAACGGTATAACTGTTTTGTGTGGTTGTATCCACCATAGTTAGATCTATCCAAATCTCGTAATAATCCACCAAAGGGATTGATTCCCATTGAATTGCCAAAGTTCGATGAATCGTGGTGGTATTAGTAGTAATCCATACCGGAGCGGGTGGCAATTCGTTTATGGATATCCATAACGAATCTGATATGTTAGATTTTCCACTGGCATTTGCCGCTACCAGAGTTATGTTATAAAGGCCCACATCGGGAAAATTAACGGTATAGCTGTTTTGAGTGGTTATATCCACCATAGTTTGATTGATCCAAATCTCGTAATAATCCACCAAAGGGATTGATTCCCATTGAATTGCTAAAGTTCGATGAATCGTGGTGGTATTTGCAGTAATCCACACAGGCGCCCAAGGAAGACATAGTTCGAAGTTGTTATTAAAAGTGTTATCATAAGAATCAAATGACACAAAAATATTTTCACTATTTCGGAAAAATCGGTTATTTTCTATGATATTTCTATTTGAACTTGTAATCCAAATTCCTTTGTATTTGATATATTCTATAGTATTGTTTAAGATAATACTTTCGTTCGTATTAATCAGTTTAATTCCATTTTCGATAGAATAAATGTGATTATCTTGAACATAAGAAGAAACGCAATAATCCAAAATTACTGATCCTGTCCAATCAAGTTGCCCTGCTCCTAAATCTAATTTTTGGTTACAAATATCGTTCAAATAAATTCTAATTCCACTAGAATCATAAAAATATAT
>CAYRPF010000109.1:0-7573 GCA_964426185.1 uncultured archaeon
CTTTGAAGCAGATATTTTTTAGGTTTTCTAATTTTCGATTCATAATTTTTCACTTCTTTATCATGAGTGTGTATTATAATTATATAATAGTGTGTATTATATTTAAAGGTTTGTAATTTTATGTAAAAAAATTACATATTGTTAAAGTAAGCTTTGGAACCCCAAAATTTTTCAAATTTAGCATTATATTACGATTAAATTATATTTCTTTGAAAAGTTCCAGCAAAACTAGGAATTTTGGCGCATAATAAGAAATCAATTGCATGAATTCGAAGATTTTTCGTTGTATACTTACACATTATTACAAAGATTTATAATTTTTTCATGATTTCTTACACATTAATTTTGTAAAACTTTCAAATTACCCTCCATTGTCCGTGCAAAGAATGAATATTGAAAAGGTGTGGAATGATTTATCAATTAAGTAACATGTCGATATCTAATTCAAATTTAAATAATAATGAAGAACAAGAATTCAATAAAAATTCATTAGAGTTTGATCCTTCATCAATTCCCAAGATTGAATTAAATAAACAGGAGGTTTCCTTATTCCAAATTGATGCTTTAAAAGCCATTGCGATGGTATTGGTAATAATGGATCACAGTTTTACTCATCAGTTTCTCCATCAATATGGTGCACCTTTTTGGGAGAGAATCGCTATCCCGATATTTATGATCATCATGGGTTTTAATATAGGGCTCTCTTTTCGCAAGCGGGGCGAGATGAGCCTTGAAGAGCTTTATTCTTGGCAATATTTTGAAGCTAAATTGCGTAGGTATATGATACCTTATTTATTGTTGTATTTTATCCATGGAATCATTCGGTTAATCGTTTATACATTGAACATTCCTGTAAATAGTGTCTATTTTTACGATGAGCCAATTTACCGGTTTTTGGGATATACTTTCTTTTTTGGTCCAGGTCTATGGTTTATTCCAGTTATCTTTGGGTCAATATTGATTTTCCCTTTGATTTATTACTTTTACACCAAGTTTCCAACATTAGCCGTAATAGTTACCTTTGAAATCGAATTACTTACACACGGATTAGCTTTTGCTCTCTTAGCACTCAATGGTTTCGTATTCAATTTCGTTTTATTATTCTTTCTCTATAGTTTAAGCTCCATGCTCAGCGCTGTTGGTATAGGACTGTGGCTTTCTACGGATTATCGCTGGAATTCACTAAGAAATGTTTTTCTCTGGATAATTTTTCCAATCGGGATTTTATATATGGTCTTAGATTTTAAGAATATGCTTCCATTCAATTTTCCTTTCGGAGATTACCACATGTTTTATTTTATGTATTCAGGGGGCTTATTTATGATAGCCATGCGATTATTTCCAAAAAATCCACAAGGAAAACTGGCAGATTTTATTCGATTGGTTAGTAAGGCTACATATCATATTTTATTAGCACAAATCTTTTATTTTTCGATTATCTATCAATTTTTCTTGCATATGAATGATGGAATTCCAGTAACTCCAGATATTTTCGATGGAAACCCCATTAATTATCTGTGGTACTACCCGCTTAATCTCATTATTACATTTTCCATAGGAATTGTTTGGTATCGATCGGAGACTCACTTTCATCAAAAAAGGAAAAACAATGTAATATACCAGCAAATCTATCAAATTTTAATCAAATTATCTTTCATAGCGTTCATCTTGTGGCTGGTTGGAAAAGTATTATTCCTCTTTTTTGCATAATTTTTTCTTTTCAAATTTAAGAACAATTAGGAAAAATAGGAAAATAAAGGAGAAAAAATGGCAAAAAGATGAAAGTAGGGGTTTATTATATTAAAAGGAGTATGCCTCCAAATAATACCAAAACTCCACCAATTAGATTACCGAAAATAATCCCAAGAATGCCCAAAACTAACATTATCACACCATTGAATCCTACTTTAGTTTTAGAAGATTTAATCACACCTGTTGAAATTAAAACCAAGATTCCAACAACAATTGCAATTATGGCGTTGATTAAAACACCCAAACTTCCCAGAAAACCGCCTTCTCCTGGAATTCCCAGTGAGAAATTGAAGATTCCCAAGTGTTCTATTAATGCAAAAACACCTTGTATAGTAATTACAAGGCCTCCAATGATGGCTAAAACTTTAGCTAATCCAGTATTTTTCGCCATGAATATGATTCATCAAAAGAATTTTTAATCTTATCACTTAAAATCGATAAAGGATATTTCTCCGATGTCATCTATGAATTTCCCAACTACGTGAAAGGTTTATTTCCCGTTTTCTGATGTTATCCAGATATTCCCAATGAAAATTTAGGGAAAATCGGAGTAGCAGGGTGATTAGATAAATTAATGAGATTTTCTCGTTGATGAAAATTAAAACATGATATTTCTTTATCTATATTATTACTTTTATGTATAAATGATTTTTGTCCGCTTGTTTCGAAATATATGAAATTATTATCATGTAAATCATATCCAGAATATTCTACGTTCAACTAAGAGAACATGGTAATAATTTGTTTGTTTAAATGAACAATATCATATCTCGTTTTTTTCCATAAACAGAGTAATGGATAGATACGATCTGCATCATCAATGCTCAAAAAACTTTAAGAACGACATGTATTATCAATTTCAAGAAATTCACTGAAATTATATTCAGATTTGGTATTAATGTAATTGAAATCGGTAGAATAGGCATTCATATAACTCAATTCCAATATTATCCCCAATGTTCAAAAAATTCATCAGAAATATCAAAGAAAAGAAAAATATTATTCTTTTAAGCAAATTTGATGCAATGTGATTTGATTTCCACTGTTATCACAACGATTTTTGGCATAATAGATAATCATTGCACTTTTAATAGAAAGTAGTAAATTTAGATAAAAAATTACTCTCCATTAATAAGTTGTGCTGGATAATACAGCGTTTTTCTGCCCTTTTTTTCACTAACGATAATTTCTGCATCTAAAAGCTTATCTATATGGTATTTCACGGTCTTATGGTCCAAATCCATCCGATGTGCAATCTGTTTTTGGAATATACCAGGATGGTCGTGAATAATTTGCATAATTTCTAATGTAGTTCGGCTTTTTTGCACTGCAGGATCTAGTTTTGCAACGGGATTTTTCTCATAGTATGGATAATACACCAAGTACTGTCCCATTCTTTGTTTTCGAACAACTTTGAATGTTTCCAAAATATCCAAATGCCACGCAAGATTTCCAGCAGATAATCCCGTTTTGCGCAAAATTTCGTTGAAATGAACTCCAGGTTCATACAAAACTATTTCTATAATTTTATTCCTATTCTCATTTTCTAATACATCCTCCATCGAAAGCCTGTGAGCACCTTTATCAATATGCAGTACGCGATTTAGGAGAAAGTGGCGATATTCTTGTGAACTCATCAAAATGCCAAATAACAAAACTACTATGACAATCCCAATTAGGATAATCCAGAAAATTTTTAAATTCGTAGGAGAAAAGAGGGAACTTTCTTCCAATTTTACAAGGGTAAGCGTAAAAATATTGGGTATTTCAGATTGATCTGAGTCGAAAGTAAATGCAATTCCGTTCTCTATTGGCTCTGAATTGAGGGAAATCCATTCTTGATTTTCTGGAACATATATTGCCCATAGATATTTTGAGAAATCTTTTACTACACCAAAATCTGAGTAGTTAAGTAAGGTATATACTTCTAAAGAATCTAATTTCTCTGGTTCTACTGAAACAGTAAAATAAGTAACGAATTGAAAATTAGGATCTAAAGTTAAATAGTCATCGGTTGAAGAAGCACTAGGTTTTACAAGAAGCTTAGATGTTTGGTAAAGGGATTGAGAGATAGATTGAGGAATAGATTTAAAAATATTTTCAATATTTGATGGAGAATAGGATTCATTAAGCGTATTTGTGCTTCCTTTTTCTTGATTTGATTTTTTTCGGAGAGTAGTTTTTATTGGATGTTCAAATTTACTAAGATAATCTATTTTAACGCTTGTATTGTCGGTATTGTTTATTTTCATACCAAAAAATCGGTTTATAACATTCTCATCGTAGGAAATCGAAAAATTTACTCCATGCTGAGCTTGTAGTTCAAAAGAAAGATTATTTCCAAATTGATAGCGAGATGGTTTTTGTGAACCATGCTGTTGATTCCCATTAAAATTTCCAGGATTATCTGGAGGTCCTTGAGCAAAAATCTCTGTAAAAGAACTAAAAATAGAGAGAAAAACAATAGTAAGAACAAGCAAGACATTCATTCTTTTTTTAAATTTTCGCCAAAGAGATTCCATGATACTCAATTAAATGATTTTAGTATATCTTATTCAGTAAGAAAAGAAAAAATAAATTTCGCTTATTTATTTCGGTTAAGGTAAAATTTTACACTTGATTTCATCGGCAAATTGATATTTTCATTACTTAATTACGTTTTCTTCTCAAGACAAAAGAAATAAAACCAATTGCAATTACTGAAGGTACACCTATCCAGAGATATCCTGGAATAGAAATGTTATCAGAGGATTCTTCTCTGGTAAGAATAGTCCATGATGAGAAATGATCCGTCATTGCGACCAACATTCCGTTTTCATAATTACTCTCAACAGGAACCCATTCTTCTTCTGCTTCATCATAATATGCCCAAGTTGAATTCGATTCTTTCATTTTTAAAGCCAGACGAGCTTGCAAAGAAACCGATTCATTTAGACTTACATTGATCATAAATTGTTCTTGATAACGATACTGCATGCGGTTTCTATTTTGCACTATACTACCATTGGTTAATCCAATATCACTATTTTCAGTTTGAATTGTCATTTCTGCTTGAATAGATTCGCTGATATTTAGTTCCATTTCAAATTCACGATCTGCTAAACCCGGATCATCGCAATTAATGCTTAAATTTAAGGTTTGATTAACACGCATTTGCATTTGAAAGCGATTTTGGAAAGTGAATCGATTGGTTGAATTTCCCACTAAAGTTCCTTGGTGTTTGTTTCCACCAACATTTATTTCATTTGGTCCACCTTGTGCAGCTACATATTGTGCGGTTAAAGCGGAGATAATGAACACGCTAAAAATGGCCATAATTAATAATCCACGGGTGATTTTCTTCATAGTTTTTCACTTCGAAGCATTTAATGCTTAAATAAAAGATCTTTTGGTGAATATATAAAGAATCAGAGACGCTTCTCCCCATTTTTCTTACTAAAATCTATAGTTAGCCCTATATTTTATATTCACATTAATGAGTAGATTACTGGATTTTTTAAAACGCAATAAGTATTTTTTATTGGCCCATCACCCAAAATGTGATAAATTTCAAGATGATACAATACAAATTAAGAATACTCAGCTGTGTATCGGGTGTTTTGTCGCCATTCCCATGTTTTTCATCACTCTAACTGTAGGCGTATTTAGTCATCTTTTTCCAAATCTTTCGATAAAAACACTTCTAATTACAAGCGGAATTCTAACTTCGGGTTATTTAATTGGAAAAATACCGTTTAAAATCCATAAAATCGTAAAAATTGTTTCAAAAGGAATGGTCGGAACAGGCGGGGCATTTTTAGTAGGAGTTTTATGGCATTTCCCTTTTTCGCCCTTCGGCCGTTTTCTTCTCGTATTTGTGATTTTAGAATTTGCTTTTTTGGGTCATGGAATACTTCGGGCAATTTCGATCTATAGAACTTGCAATAAATGTCCCTTTCATTTTGAATGGAAACGATGTCCTGGAATGAATGAGATAACTAGCCAATTAGATAAAGGATTTTAACATTCATGAAAAATTAAAAGGAAATAGAAAAGAAAAAACAAGAAAAAAAGTATAATCTATTATACTGATGGGATCATACCAAGTAGGTCTGTTGGAACTAATCCAGCAAAGTAGATGATCACAATTAATATGAGTTCCACCAAAACTGAAAGAAGCGCAGCAATTAACCATGCAAGAATTGCTTTTCCATAACTGGTTTCATGTCTAGCAGAAATAACCCACCATGCCAGAAAAATCCCAGCACACGGAACCATACTCACTAATCCCATCAAAATCATGGTTAAAAATACGGGGCCAAATTCCGTTTTGTTTCCATCTACTTTTGTTATTCCGACTTTCAAGAATAAGGTTCCAATTAGAAGCATTACAACGACAAATACAATTGTAACAATTAAGAAAATGCCAGTAAGGCAGCTAAAATTGTATCTGGATCAATATCTGTAAAAAGGTCCGTCATAACAATCACAACTTCTCTTCATATCAAAAAATATGAAGAATGTAATAACATTTGTTTGGATCAAATATAAAATTATCAGCTACGATTGTATTTGTGGATCGAAAGTTATTTATGCTTTTCCACCCAAAATATTTTTAGCATCCCGCTGATATAGATCATACTAATAGGGAAATTTCAATTTACGATTAGGAAAATGGATTAACCAATTAGGTTTAAAAATTGAATCTAAAATTGGGACACAGATTGTTTTTCCATTTTTAGAATCGTAACATGGAGTTTTGAATATTATGGCAAAAAAAGAATTATTTATCAAACGAGTATATGAAATCGTGCAGGAATTAAAGATTCCACTGGTAGACGAACGAGTTTATAGTAAAAGCAACATTGCTGAAGCTCGATATGGAACAATCGTGCAGTTTACTTTTGAAGATGATGAATCTGTAATACGAGGCTTTTTGGGGTTGGCAGAATACTATCATACTATCGTTTTGAAGATAAAAAACACATTCTACATATCTTCAAACACAATTTTGTTCAAATTGGATTCTAAATAGAAATATTTTTTTCTAAACAGAATAATTTTTTTCTTTATTTAGCAGTGGTTTTAAAAATCTCTTTTCATTTACCTATTTATGGAATTAAAAAGAATAAATGAAATCTGGCCTAAAATCGGTGGTTTTCTTGCTGTGCTTATCACTATCATCGTGATAATTTTATGGATTGGTGATAATGCAATCCCTGTACTGGCATTCATGTACTGGCTCAATTTGGCAATTCTTATGTTTCATGAATTTGAAGAATATGTATTTCCGGGGGGATTTAAGACATTTATTAATACTAAAACTGTACTTTCACTACCGGAACCTAATAAATCAAGTCCTATTTCAGATGGTGTTATTATAGTTATCAATTTAGGTATATGGATCGTTTTCATTATTGCAGCATTATTAGTAAATATTGCCCCATGGTTAGGATTGAGCATGGTTATTTTTAATATAGTAAATATTGTCGGACATCTCCTTATCTTTCAAAAAAAGGTAAGAGGATACAATCCAGGCATGATCACTGCTATTCTTATGATTCCCTTTTTGGTAATTGTATTTGTAATTGTGATTAACCAAGATTTATTAACGCCTCTTGAATATGGCGTTGCAGGAATAATTGGATTTCTTTCAGGTATTTCACTTCCGATTTATGGTTCAATAATTCGGAAAACAGAAATGCTTAAGTCTCAATAATCTCCTATTTTAGAAGCTTTTTTTTCTGTTTAAGAAATTCCTCTTGAATTTTGATGAAGCTTATCGGTATATTTTTAGGAAAAATTTCCGATTTAAGTAAATTCCAAGTTACTTCTAGTTGAT
>CAYRPF010000110.1:0-7326 GCA_964426185.1 uncultured archaeon
CACACCTGATAGGTTAGATCCATAATTTCTTCTCTTCTATAATTTCTTTTTTTCCTACAAGGTGATGACTTTCTTATGCTTAAAGCAGTAGTTTTAACGAAAATTGCACAGTTTAAAGCATTAACTTATCCAGATCGAGATCTTACCCGTGAGATCTTACAAATACTTGGAATTTATGATATTGTCGATTTAGAGTTTAGTTTGAATAAGGTCCCACCTCAAGAGAGGCTCGCAGCAATAAAAATGGTAGAAAAACATCTTGACGACCTTCTCAGTGGTGATGAAAAAAAATGGGCAGAAGCAAAGGATAATCTGAAGCAATTCTACTTCCAAATTGATGAAATGGATGAAGAAGGCTATCTTTAAGTTCATCCTTCATTTCATCCTTCAATTTCTTCTTTGATATTTATCCAAGGTCAACTGCAAGGCTGTAACTGCTAATGTTGCACAATGCCAATCTTCTTGTGGAAATTTACCCAAAGCTTCCAGCACCTTCTTATCAGTTATCTGTCGAACTTTTTCAAGCGGTAGATTTTCTACCAACATTGCTGTTTGAGAAGATGCAATTGATGCAGTAGTGCACCCATCTGTGGTATAAAATGCATTCTTGAGGATACCATCATGAATATCTAAATACCACCTAACAGAGTCCCCACAAGGGCCCCGCCATTCTTTTTGAACCATTTTATCTGCATTTTCTGGAATTTGATAATGATAGGGATGATCAGCCAAGAAGAGTGCATGCGGGGAGAAATCCGCTTGATTTTTGGCCTCTATCTCCGCTTCTAAGCAAGAGATAAAATCCTCAAATTCATTTAACTTTTTATTTACCGATGAGCTTGATTGAGGTGATTCATTAGACTTTTTCTCATTCATACATGATTCACATTTTCGATTAATCGCGCACAGTTAATAAGGAATTACTTCCATTATTCACTAAACGGGAATTTATAAGTGTTCAATATGCCCATCATTCAATCTTTGTTAGATAACGATTTATATAAATTTACCATGCAGCAAGTAGTATTGCATCATTTTCCTGAAGTAGATGTAAAATACAAATTCAAGTGTCGCACACCAAATGTTGATCTTCTACCGTATCAAGAAATTATACGTGATGAAATTGATAATTTATGCAATTTGCGCTTTACTAATGAGGAATTAGATTATTTGAAACAATTACCATTTATTAAAAAGGATTTTATCGATTTTCTCCGTTTACTGGAATTAAATCGCGATCATGTTAGAGTATTCGAAGAAAATGGAGAATTGCAAATTTCTATCTCAGGACCCTGGTTTTTAACCATACTTTTCGAAGTTCCTATTTTAGCAATTGTAAACGAAACCTATTTTAAACATCAAGTTCCAAATCCGAATTATGATGGTGCTTTAGAGCGTCTAAAGAACAAGATTGAATTTGCATATTCTTTGGGAAAAAAATATAAATTTGCAGATTTCGGAACACGTCGGAGATTCTCGTTTGATTGGCAACAAAAATTAATTGAGCATTTGGTTAAATCGAAAATTAACAGCCGAAATTTCGTAGGCACTAGCAATGTTTTCTGTGCAAAAGAATTCGGCATTAAACCCATTGGTACCATGGCTCATGAATTTATTCAAGCAGGTCAAGCTCTTAACGTGAGACTCATCGATAGTCAAAAATTCATGCTCCAGCGCTGGGTTGATGAATATCGAGGTGATTTAGGAATTGCTCTCTCGGATACTCTGGGAATTGATGCCTTTTTGAAGGATTTTGATAAATATTTTGCCAAATTATATGATGGTGTAAGGCAAGATTCGGGTGATCCCTTCGAAGCTTGCGAGAAAATAATTGCACATTATCGAAAATTAAACATTGATCCTAAATCCAAAGTCATTATCTTTTCAGATGGCTTGGATTTTAAGCAAGCAGAATCACTACTACGGGAATTTGGAGATCGCATTAAAGTATCATTTGGAATCGGCACAAACTTAACTAATGATTTTCCCAACGCTGAACCAATTCAAGTTGTAATAAAGATGGTTCGCTGCAATCATCAACCCGTAGCGAAGATTTCAGATACTCCCGAAAAAGGAATGTGTGATGATTTGCAGTATTTGGATTATCTTAAACGAGTATTTACCTATTAACCTATTTGCACTTTTCTTTCAAATTTGGAAGAAAAAACATTTTTATACGTGTGTATAAATTGATAATCACAGTACATTTTTTGATTTTTTATGTTGAAATCAAAACAAATGTACGTGTTAATGCAAAATTTATTAACATTTGAAATAACAAAAATAGTGAGAATTATGGCAGATTTTACTGAAGATTTTAAAGGGCTCAAATGCCCCATGCCTGTTTTGAAAGCGAAAAAGGTGATTAAGAAAATGGCTCCTGGTCAGACTTTTGAGTTTGTGGCTGATGATAGTGGTGCGAAAGTGGATATTCCTCCCTTACTGAATAAAACTGGATGCACTTTAGTAGAAATGAAAGAAGAAAACGGGATATATACCTTTTTAATCAAAAAAGATTAGAGTTGTGATTATTTCTGTCTTTTTTATTGATGAAATTTGGAGAGAATTTATAAAATGAAACTAGCATTTTGCGTTATGACAGAATTCCTCAAATTCCAACCAGTTTATACTATGATTAATCTTATTAAAGCCGCGCAAGAAAAGAATCATGAAATTTTAGGGATATTCTTCTTTGGAAGCGGAGTATTAAATATTCAAAAAGGTGCTCATTTAGGCAAAAATACTCGGAATATTTCGGCTGAGTTGGAGAATTTAGGAGTTTCCATTGTTGCATGTCAAACTTGGGCAGATAACATGGCCATATTTAAGGAAAACGCCATTGAAGGCGCAGATATCACCGGATTAGGTGAATTATCAAATATGACAGCAGAAGCGGATAAAGTAATTGTATTCGGTTCTCATGCATAGGAAATGATTAGGAGGTAGAAAAATGGAATCAGTATTAATTTTATGCGAAAAAGGACCCTTTGGGACTAATTCTGGTATGGAATCGATCCGATTGGGAGCAGGTTATATTGCGTTAGGTGAGGACCTTGATTGTAAGCTGGTATTTTACGGCGCCGGGGTACTTAACCTATTGAAAAACCTCGACCCAAGTCAAATCGGCATGGATCTGATGGATGAAGGAATTGAAATGGCGGATTTATCCGAGTTACCTATTGTTTTGGTAAATGAAGATTTAGAGCAATTTGGATACACTCAAGCTGATCTGATTGAATATGAATCCCTAGAATTGGTAAGTAGGGCAGAACTTCCAAGTATTTTGAAGGAGTTTGACATGGTATTCCGGATGTGATATTGGAACAAAAGGAGGAAAAAATCATGGAACACTTAATTTTATATGGTTATGCAGGAATGGAGAAACAAAAATTGCAAGATCTACAAATGTTTACCGAAAGCTGGGAAGATTGCCACTTGGTATTAATGCAAGATGCTGTTGTCGGAACCACAACTGGTGAAAATGAATCCACGGCTGTATTAGAAAAATTCAAGAACAACGGATGGAAAATTTATGCTCTCCAGGAAGATGTTATCGCACGAGGGTTACCTTTAGAAAAGATCAAATATTTTATTGAACCCATCACCTATTATGGCGTTATTGATCTTATCACAGATTCAAAGCAATTAATCTCATGGTTATAAGAGCAAATTTGGTGAATTTAGTTAATTCAAGATGTTCTTTTTTTTGATTTTGATCTCAAATCTGCTACACATTTTTTCAAAGTGTTTTTTACATATTCTAATTGTTCACGAGTGTTATCCCTTCCCAAAGTCAATCGGATAGAACCCGCAGCCATTTCTTCTGATAACCCCATCGCAGTAAGAACATAAGATACATCATGAGATTTTGAATGACAAGCTGATCCCACAGATACGGCAATATTATGATTATTCAAAGCTTGGAGCAATTCGCTGCCATCAATTCCTTCAAATCCCACATTTATATTAATTGAAACACGGTGTTTAACTCCACCGTTTAAATAACTCCCAGTAATTTCAGAAAGAATCCATCTAATCAAATCGTCTCTAAGAGATAATAAGCGAGAATTCTCTTCTGACATATTATTATAACATATTTCAACCGATTTAGCAAATCCAACAATATTTGCAACATTTTCGGTAGCTGAGCGAAATCCAAACTCTTGTCCACCTCCATAAGTAATAGGAATAATATATACCCCTCGAGCAGGATGTTTACCTCGATTGCGGATGAATAGCATTCCAATACCCTTTGGACCGTAGATTTTGTGTCCTGATGCTGAAAGTAAGTCGATTTTTTCTTGCTGTAAGTTGATGGGTAATTTTCCGAAAGCTTGGACCGCATCAGTATGCAAGATTATATTTCGTGTTGAAGTAATTCCTGCAATTTCTCGAATGGGTTGAATACTACCAATTTCATTGTTTGCATAAATAATTGAAACCAAAATTGTATCATCGCGGAGAAGCCGCTTAAATTCTTCCACAGAAACCAAACCTTCCGAATCGATAGATAGATAAGAAACCTCAAAACCCTCAAGTTGGAGTTTTCGGAAACAATTTCTTACGGCAGGATGCTCAATTGGGGTGGTTATCATATGTTTTCCAAATTTTTTCATTTTATGCGCCGTTCCCAAGATTGCAATATTATCCGCTTCGGTTCCACTTCCTGTAAAGATAATTTCCTCTGGTTTCGCTCCAATACATTCAGCTATTCGTGCACGAGAAGTTTCAATTGCTTTCCGAGTATATTTCCCCAAATTATGCATGGAAGAAGCGTTCCCAAAATGATTTTTAAGATAAGGCATCATTTCTGCCAAAACTTCGGGATCCAAAGGAGTGGTGGCAGCATGATCTAAGTAGATAAATTCACGCTCCATATAAGGAAGAAAATTAATGGTGTATATAAAGCAATGGGTAATATTACAAAAGATTGATTTTTAAAATAAAAATGCACATATATGCGGATATACGTATATATTCGATAACCCGAAATTTTAAAGTAAATAGAAAAGAATTTTACCCATGGCAAAAGATCTGGAGATCTCGTCCCACTCGAAAAAAAATGATCGAGATGAGCGCGATTTAGATTGGGATAAACAAGGAAAGGAATTAGATTTACGCGGAGTACAATGTCCGATGACCTTCGTTTATACAAAAGTAACATTGGAAGAAATGTCACCAGGTGACTTACTTCGGTTGATTCTCGATTTTCGCTCCGCTTTTACCAATGTGCCAAAAAATGTAGTAAAACAAAAATTGGGAAAAATTATTCATGAAATCGAACAAGATAATGTTAAAACTATATGGATAGAACGAATTTAACCTCTTATTTAGCTAATTACATTCATCATTCACGATATAATATTTTTCGGTCAGATAAAATGGCTCTTTGGGATTGCTACATGCCGCACACGAAGGATTGCGCTTGATCGAAATAAAATCGAAAATATTTTCCGCCAAATCGAAAGTAAACAATCCATTTGTGAATTTTTGAGATTTTCCTATCAGTGTTTTTATCGCTTCATTTGCTTGGAGAATACCAGCAAAACTAGGGACAGTATTAATAACACCGGCGGCTGAACACGACATCGATTCATCACCGGCAGATATAGTATGGAAAATGCAACGATAACAAGTGGTTTCTCCTGGATTCACCGAAATCAACTGCCCCATCCATTGAACAACGCCGGCTATGGTAAAGGGTATATTTAGATGAACGCATACATCATTTACCAAAAATTTAGTGGCAAAATTATCGCTAGCATCAATGACATAATCAGAACCTTTCAGAATTTCGGCAGAATTTTCTCGCGTAAGTAATTCTGGGAAGATTTCCAACTTAACATCTGGATTAATGGCTTTTACCTTATCGGCGATGCTGTCAACTTTCTTTCGACCCACATCTGGTGTTAAGTGTAATGTTTGTCTTGGGAGATTAGATAAATCTACCAAATCCCCATCAATAACCTTAATGTGTCCGACTCCAGCCGATGCCAGCATTTGAATCACGGGGCAGCCTAAACCACCAGCACCTACTACAGTTACGGTTGCATTCAGAAGTTTATTTACCCCTTCACTTCCAAAATCGGTTAAGATAATATGACGGGAATATCGATGAACTTGGTCATCAGTTAATTTGTGGAAATTTTTCTTCATAAGTACAACTTATTCGGGAAAAATAAAAAAAATTAGTGTATTTTTAGTTATTATGCGAATTTTTTCATAAATACAACCGAATAAAAGGAATTCTGCCAATTTTCTTATTTTTTTAATTTTCTAAATTTTTAGGAACAAATATTTATATATCCATTGTCAATAATAATAAGCAAGTACATTTGGCAATTTTATCTTATAGAACTGGATCAAATGTAATGTTAGAAATAGATTTATAGTACATTTGTTTTTTATAGTAAAAAAATAGAACAGGAAAAAAGTGATGAATAATGCCCAAAGTAATGAATTTTATTGTTTCCGAACAATCCTTTGAAAAATTCGGAATGATGGTTATCCTTGGCACTACTGGTGCTGCCATGGAAACAAAGATGAATTTCTTTTTCACCTTTTGGGGTATCAATCTATTGAAAAAAAATTTCAAACCGAAAGTGGCGGGAATGCCGTTTCCTATGAAAGGAATGGCAGCGATGATGTTTAAAAAGAAATTAAAATCTTTCGGATACGAAGATATGTGGGAAATGGTTAAAGATGGAATTGAAGAAGGAAATATTAAACTCTATCCTTGCTCAATGACCATGGATTTAATGGGTGTGAAAAAGGAACAAATCCACAAATTCTGCGAAGAGCCTATCGGCGCTGCCAAGTTCATTGAAATGGCAGATGAAGCGGATAAGGTAATTTCCTTATAATACAAACGCATATATCAATTTGCGTGAAAAACACCAGATAAAAACTTTTAACTCTGATTAAACTTTTTTGATTTTGAACATTTCCTTTTAAATCATGTGAAAACTTTATGACAAATACAGCTAATTATCCAAAAAAACATCAAGAAGTGGAATTAACTCAATTAGACAAACAAATTCTGCAGATTTTACAAGAAAATGGAAAAGCTTCTCTTCGGTCTATTGCCCAAAAATTAAATTCTTCCGTTTCCGCAGTGAAAAATCATGTAGATAAACTAACAGAAACAGGTGTAATCCAATCTTACACTGCATTGATTGATTGCTGCAAAATTGGATATAAAGAAATGCTCCTTTTATTTATTCGGGTGAGTAATTCCGTCCCAATAAGTGAAATTTTCGATAAATTGGCAAAAATCGATAAAATTAATGCAATATATCAAATTTCGGGTACATACGCTATTTTCTG
>CAYRPF010000111.1:0-7276 GCA_964426185.1 uncultured archaeon
GTGATGATAACGATCCAATTTCCGGTCCAAGCACCTATTTTAGTGGAAATTAAATACCCATCAAATTGGATCTTTTAAAATTTTAGATCTTTTTTCTTTTTTCTTGTAGTTTCATGTCACGCATTTCTATCTTAGCGTAGTGATAAGAAAATTACAAAATAAAAATCGTCTTGAAAAAAAATAAAACAATGAATGGCTAGCATACAGGTGGAACATTTACCGTATTCAACAACAATAGCTGATCTATGAATAAATCATATTCGCTTTTTTCATCCAAATCTAACATTTTAGCCTTTTCAACCTCATCATCACCCATAACGGCTAAAATCTTGGCTTCTGTCAATAACTTTACGTTAGACGAACGGAGTTGAGACTTCAAATTCGGGTCATCTGTATGAATTTTGGTGGCAGAGGTAGCTAAAATCACTCGATTCGTTACTTCAGTTAAATTTAAAGCAGCTCGAATACTCTCATCTCCGTTAAACCTTATTAAAGTTCGCTGATCTTTAAAAACATCCAGCTTTGAGATAGAATAGGATACACCTTTACCCAAATATTCTAATTCACCTAAAATAGAATTATTATCAATTGTATTATCTACTTCAACTGGTTTTTCCACCATTATTCCTGCACGGTAATTTTTGATTGCTTCATGTAAGGCATCGGCCGCTAAATTACTACAATGCATTTTAATTGGGGGTAAACCATCCAGTTCCTCTGCAACATCCTTGCGGGTGACTTTCAATGCTTCATCTAGCTTCATCCCTTTTACCATTAAGGTTGTCATAGAGCTTGTTGCAACTGCACTTCCGCAACCAAATGTTTGGAATTTAATATCTTGAATGACATCATCTTCTACTTTGATGTACATTTCCATGATATCACCGCATGTGGGGTTTCCCACCCGTCCCATAGCCACGTTTTCTCCAGTAAGCGTTCCCACATTACGGGGATTACGAAAATGTTCCAATACTTTTTCAGAATATTTTGTTGATTTCATTTTTATGTCACCTTTATTTCAGAATAGAGGGGAGATAACTCCCGCAAGCGTTTTACAATCTGTGGAGTCAATTCTACTGCTTTATCAATATGCTCCATAGTAGTATAACGCCCAGTAGTAAATTCTAATGACCCATGTGCTTCTTCATGCAGCAATCCAGTAGAAATAAGAGTATGCGAAGGTTCCAGTGTTTTAGAGCTGCAAGCCGATCCTGTAGAAACGGCCATGTTCTGTTCTTTAAACATCAATAGTATGGATTCTCCTTCGATTCCATCAAATCGGAAATGGGTATTATTTGGCAAACGGTCGGTCGGATGTCCGTTCAAATAGCTGTGGGGAACTTCCGCTAAAATTTCTTTTTGAAGTTTATGTTGATATTGTCGATACCTAGATACTTCTTCAGCTTGTTTTTCTTGAAGGATTCGGGTGGCTTCTGCCATGCCTACAATTCCTGCAACATTTTCCGTTCCAGATCTTATCCCTTTTTCTTGACCCCCCCCAATAATAATAGGCGAGACTCGAAAACCCTTTTGAATAAACAATGCTCCCACTCCTTTTGGTCCATAAAAATCATTGCTACTTAGAGACATGATATTGATATGATGGTCTTTTGGATGGAGATCTAATTGACCTTGAGCGGCCACCGCATCTGAATGGAGAGCAATTCCATTTTCAGCAGCGATTTCTCCCACTTCATCAATGGGTTGAATTGTTCCAATTTCATTGTTAGCATATTGGACTGATATGAGAATTGTTTTATCAGTAATGCGTTTACGAAGTTTTTCCACCCGAATTCGACCGTATTGGTCAACAGGAACTTTAGAAACTACGAAGCCGTTTTTTTCCAAGTATTTTACCAAGTTATGTTGTGAGATATGTTCAACTTCCGATATTATAATATGGTTTCCCTTACGACGATTACGAATTGCATATCCTAACAGCGCGAGATTAACCGATTCGGTGGCTCCTGAAGTGAAAATGATTTCTTCTGGCAAAATTTTCAGAAAAGAAGCAATTTGTTCTCGCGCTTTGGTGAGTGCATCTTCTGCTACATCTCCGATGGTGTGTAGAGAGGAAGGATTTCCATATAATTGATCAAAAAATGGTAACATTCGCTTGACTACGCGCTCATCAACAGGTTTACTTGCTTGATAATCCAAATTTATTACGGGTTTTTTATTTTGAGTTTGTGACATTTTTTTACTCCCATTAATTTTTTGTGTGAAATTGTTTTACTAAATAATTTTCTGGTGTTAAAACCACATGGTTCCTTTTGCATCAAAAACTAAATCGTTTAATGTAGCAGCACCTACAATCTGTAAAAATGAAGGTAGTTTCACAGAATTCCATCCGAGCATCTGTTTAGAGGCTTCACATACATAAATGGGAATGCCCATATCATGTGTTTTCTTTAAGAGTTCAAAAAGTGAGGGAAATGAACCGATTTTTATTTTTTCGGCTTGTTCCTTCGGTAAAACGCGTAAGCTTTGCCCGAGAAAATACACTTTTGCCTCAATATCCATTGCTTTTGCGGATTGGGCAAGAATTAAAGGGGAATACTGCCGTTCAGGGTCATCGCTGGTTTGTACATACAGTAGATATTCCTTTTCTTTTTTTTCCGTTTCTGTCATGGTTATTTGAGCTCCTGAATTTATCGATTATTTTTTTTGAATCAAAAATCGAAATTCACCGTTTTCTTCGCTGACTTCTATCAAGATATTTCCCGTTCTTTTACAAAATCGGGTTAAATCCTCCTTTGAGGCTGGATCATCGGCTAGTACCTCTAAGACATCGCCGCTCTGAAGTTCATCCATCTTGGAGCGGGTTTGAAATAATGGTTCAGGGCAGAACACCCCGATGCAATCTAAGGTTTCTTTGGGTGAATCTGAATTTTTCATCCTTATCAATAATTAGATAGTGTGATTAATTTTATTTTAGCCGCTTTTATGAGATAAAGATTTAAGGATAATTGGTTATTTTAGAAACAAAAATTTGCAACTTCTCAAATATTGGTGGAAAATTTATTGATTATCAAGTATTGTGCTAAATGATAACTGATGGGTAATATTAAGTGCATTTCATTTGATTTATGGGAGACAATAATCCAAGATCATTTCCAATTTGATGCCAGAATAGCTATCTTAGATGAATTTTTGAATACTAAAGGCTTGAAAATTCCTAAGAAGACTCTTAAAAACCGTTATATGGAAAAAGCAGGCGGATATGCAGAATTTATTACTCAAGAGAGCGATTATCGGCATGTAAGTTACCAGACACGCTTAAGAAAATTCTTCAATTCATTTGATCTAGATGTTTCCGAAGAGGAGATGGAATATATTAGTTCCCAGTTTAATCAAGTTTTTTTAGATGACCCTCCCCAGTTTTACTCGGATATAGTAAAAATTTTACCCAAATTATCTGAAAGTTATCAAATTATACTCATAAGCGATACAGGATTCATTTATGGGAATACCATGCGGGAATTACTTAAAAGAAATAACCTTCTCAAGCATTTCTCTCACTGCTACTTTTCCGATGAAACTGGTCATTACAAACCTCATCCCAAAGCTTTCAAACTAGCTGAGAAACAAACGGGATTTTCCCCGTATGAAATGGTTCATATTGGGGATCGCATTGATACAGATGTGGTGGGGGCTAATAGAAATGGCTGGTGGAGTGGACTAATAGTCAATCACGATGAAAACAGATGGGATCTGTTCCAAGATAGCCAAAAAAATCATAAATTGAACAATCTCAAACTTACTGGTCAAGAAGCAGCAGAAATTGTGAAAAATAGGGAAAAAAAGCGAGAACTAGAGAAGATTCCCGATTTTGTTTTAAAGAAATGGGAAGAAATTTGGGATGAATTAAAAAAAATAAATAGTTGAAATCCTAATTCAAAAATTCTGATGTTCGGTGCGTCTGATTATTTCTTCTTGCAGTTTCTGTCCTAAATTAATAAAGTAATCACTGTAACCCGCCACCCTTACTATTAAATTGCGATATTGCTCAGGATTTTTCTGAGCTGCCCTTAGAGTAGCTGCATCGACCACGTTGAACTGGATATGATGTCCATCCATTTTAAAATACGACCGAATTAAGTGAAGCACCTTTATAAGACCTGACTCTTCTTGCAGCAAAGATGGATTAAACTTCTGATTCAGCAAGGTTCCACCAGTTCTTAAATGGTCGAGTTTAGCTGCTGATTTGAGAACGGCGGTTGGTCCTTTTATATCAGCACCTTGTACCGGTGAAATTCCCTCTGATAATGGCATCATGGCTTCTCTACCATCCGGTGTGGCACCGATTACAGAACCAAAATAAACATGAACAGTAGTTGGGAGCAAATTTATGCGATAATGGCCTCCTTTCGAGTTAGGGCGGCCGTCTACTAAATCAAAAAGGACATCAAACACTTCTTGTGCAAATCTATCGGCATAATCGTCATCATTACCATATTTTGGAGTGTCATTGATCAATTTATGCCGAAAATCGTGATATCCTTCAAAGTTTTTATCCAATATATTTACTAATTCGTTCAAGGTCAGTGATTTTTCATCAAAAACATGTTTTTTTATTGCGGCTAACGAATCGGAGATAGATCCCATCCCAACCATTTGAATATAATTACTGTTATAGCGCGCCCCTCCGGCGTTATAATCCTTTCCCTTTTTAATACAATCTTCTATAATAATAGATAAGAAAACCGCCGGTAGTTCTCTGGCCCATAACTGTTCAATAATTTGATTTCCCTTTATCTTGATATCAATAAAATATGCTAATTGTTTCTTAAAAGCCTCGAAGAATGCTTCATAATTTTCAAACGTATCATTTTCTCCAGTTCTCGGACCAATTTGTTTTTGGGTGCGGGAATCAAATCCATTATGCAATGTAATTTCTAAAACTTTTACAATATTGAAATATCCGGTTAGGATATAAGCTTCTTTTCCAAAAGCGCCCACTTCCACACATCCACTGGCTCCAGAAAGGCGGGCTTCAACCAAATCTTTACCTTGTCTTAAAAGTTCCTGGATAATAGCGTCACAATTAAATATAGAGGGTTGGCCGAAACCCGTTTTTATGATATCTAAAGCGCGCATTAAGAGGCGATCGGGCGTTTTTTTGCTGATTTGAACATTGGAACTGGGTTGTAATATACGCATTTGCTGAATGGTGTCGAGTATCATATAAGATAGTGGATTAGTGCCATCTGACCCATCCGCCTTCAATCCACCGATGTTGATATTGCAAAAATCAGTATATGTATTGCTTTCTTCGGCTGTAACTCCGACTTTTGGCGGTGCTGGCTGGTTGTTAAATTTGATCCAAAAAGCTTGAAGCAATTCTCTAGCGAATTCTTCATCCCATTTCCCCTCTGCAAGTTCTTTTTGATAGAAGGGAAAAAGATTCTGATCCAATCGACCTGGATTAAAGGAATCCCAAGTATTTAATTCAGTTATTACTCCCAAATGGATAAACCAATAATGCTGAAGCGCTTCCCAGAAATTTCGTGGAGTATGTGCCGGAACCCAATCACAAATCTCCGCAATTTGAAGCAATTCTCGCTTTCTCTGCGGATCCAATGCAGAATTTTCATTTGCCATTGTTCTGGCTAGTTCTGCATAACGATGGGCAAAAGCGATAATAGCTTCGGCGGCAATATTCATAGCCCTTAATTGATCCCGTTTCATTAATGCCTCCGGATCGTTTAAGAAATCGAGTTTAGAGATGGATTGCTGAATTTCCTTGATGAAATCTAGCATTCCTTTTTGAAAGACTTGCTTACCCGCTACAGTATGCCCGGGAGCGCGTTGTTCCATGAATTCAGTAAACACACCTGCTTTATAGGCAGCAATCCATTCTTGATCCATTTCTGAAAAGATTTTGTCTCTGATAGATTTTCCTTTCCAAAATGGAAGAATCACTGATTGAGTGAGCTTTTTAGTCTCCTCTGTTACCTTAAATGATATTTTTGGGCGATTATGTAAAATATCCAGATCCTTCAATGTATGACAGCATATTTCGGGATAAGTAGGCGTTGCCAGGGGCGCCGGTCCCCTTTCTCCAACGATTAATTCCCCCTCATTAATGCAGATTTCCTTATTTTCAAGAATATGACGAAATGCCAAAGCTCGCATTATGGGCGTTGGATATTGTTGATTTTCATGATTTTGATAGAATTCGGTAATTAGCTTTGCCCGTTCTATTGAAAGTTCCGGTTGGGTGCTCACACTTTGTTCTCTTAAGCGGTGTATACGTTCGTTCATTTTTACCCTCCAATTTTACAGTTGGGAAAGGTTTTTAGAAAAAAATTGCGAATTTCTTGCATGCGTTCCGAAGTCGGTGGCTTTAAATTGGTTAATCGATATTCACATCCCAATTGTTTATATTTTCGAATTCCAAATGTATTATATGAAAGAAGACTGATATCTCCAGTGAAATGGACTTGTTTCAAGTAATTTTTGATAGAAACCAGATTTGCTTCCGAATCTGTTATACTAGGTATAATCGGGATGCGGATATGTACATTTTGGTGATTTTCTATAAGTCGAATTAAATTGTTTAAAATCTCATGGTTATCTACTCCTGTATATTTTTTATGGCTTTCATTATCAATTAACTTTAGATCATACAAGAATAGATCAATGTTTGACAGCATAGGCTCTAAAATTTCCCAAGAAACATAACCAGACGTGTCAACAACAGTATGCAGCCCTTGTTTTTTACATTCATCCAGAAGTTTGGCCAGATATTTTGGCTGCATAAAAGGTTCTCCGCCCGAAAATGTTACACCACCGTCTGATTCATCGTAAAAAATTCTATCCTTCAAAATTTCATTCATAACTTCTGCTACATTCATGGTTTTTCCGATTATTTCTTGAAAATTGGGACCAGTTAGATATTTCTGAGGTTCTAATTGCTGACTTTCTGGATTATGGCACCACCAGCATGATAATGGGCATCCCTTCAAGAAGATTGTGGTCCGTATACCTGGACCATCGTGAATTGCGAATTTTTTAATGTCAAAAACAATACCACTAAGTTGATTGCCCATAAAATTAGGAAAAAATTACTAAAATATGAATTTATGTAAAAACCACAACATTCATCCCATTATGCCCAATCTCCGACATCATGCCACACTATGACTTAGCATGAAGATAACTATCCATCCGACATGGTGCCGATAGGCACCAGCATCACGTTAAGCCGTTAGCATGTCTCTCTATATTTTTCAGAAGACACCACACCTAACTAACCCAAAGATTTAAGCGG
>CAYRPF010000112.1:0-3905 GCA_964426185.1 uncultured archaeon
TGAAAATTTATTCCAAGGATTATTTTTCAGCCAAAAATTTTTCAGATTTCGTAAATTTACGATTGAATCGGGAAGTTCGGTCATAGCATTATTTAAAATTATTAAATCGGTCAATTTTTGCAAATTTCCAATAGATTCTGGTAATTCAATTAATTGGTTTCCATCTAAGTTTAATTCTTTTAGAGAAGAGAGATCTCCGATTTCTTTAGGAAGCTTCGAAATAGAATTTCGATATAATGAGAGTTCTTCTATCTCCCGCAATTGGCATATTGACCTGGGAATTTCACTGATAAAGTTATTTCCCAAAGCAAGAATTCGTAGATGAACGAGATAACCAATCCATGAAGGAATAGTGGTGATATCGTTGTTAAACGCTGAAATTATTCTTAGCTTGAAACAATTTTGCAGAAATTTTGGCAATTCTTTAATATTGGTATCAGCAAAATAAATTTCCTCTAAATTCACTAAATTTTTCAGCGTCGAAGTGAATTTTTTAAGAGGATTATGGGATAAATTCAAGTAGCTCAAATGTGTGAGTTGATTTAACCAAGAAGGTTGAGATGTTATTTGATTATTATGAAGATTCAACATTTTAAGATGCTGAAAATGCTTAATTGTTTCTGGTATCTTTGTGAGATTTAAATTTTGCAATTTAAGACCAATTACGTATAATAACCGCATTTTTTTTCCTTTTTTCCTTTGTCATATTTATTAGAAGTTAGGTTGTGTAAAGGAAAATTGATTTCTTTTGCCAATAGATTTATGAATTTATCTTTAATTTCAAAAAATTTTGGCATAATACTAAAAAAGCGAGGAAACTTAATAAAAATAAGCAGATGAATAAAGACGATTCTCTCTCCCATCCCGAAATACTTAAAGTATCCCGTATCTTTCGAGCTTTGGCTTATCCTAAGAGGTTGGAAATTTTAATGGTTTTAAGCACCGAAACTTCATTAACTTTCGCTCAACTCTTAAATATCATCGAACTCGGAAAAACCGCATTAGCTAACCACTTAGCTGAATTGGAAAAACTTCATATGATCTCCAAACCCAAGCGCGGTGTATATTCAATATCCCAACGCGGATTTAGATTCCTTAATTTGAATACATCCTTATATGAGGAAATGGATGCGGTTTCGGATGAAAATGCTAGTGGAAAAGACAATTCCAGGAGTGAAGCGGTAAAGATTAAACAAGAACGGGATTTAAAATCTGAAAAAGTTTCGGACACTTTAAGTGGTGGCATTAATTTAGAGAAATCAGTTTCTGTTTCCAAAATACCAAATCGGATTTTATGTGATAATACAGCTTTAATGGTTTCGCATCCAAATTCTTTTGTTGGATGTTTAGCCGGGGTATTGAAGAGTTTGGGGAAAGATTATGATACAACAGATGTTAGTTGCATTACTGGCTTTGCCTTTTTATATAGATTTCCACAGACTCTTGATATTAATTGTCAATCAATTCCATTTGGAAGTGATATTTGGGATATTATTGCCAAAAATTGCAGATATTTTGGAGTTTCTCTAAAATCTGTCCAACTGAATGCTTCTTTTCCTTCTTCTCCTAATGTTATTACACTAGAAGATTTGGCGCGTGCTCAAAAGATTTTTCGGAGCGTTAAACAAGAAATTTCCGAGGATCACTGCCCAAAAATTCTGTGGGGGGGTTTAATCCCTGAATACTATATTGTTAATGGCGTTAATGGGTATAATTATATTTTGCATGGATTGAACTCCGAGAGGAAAATCAAAGAATTTGAATTACGATTCGATTTCATTAATTCTCCTTTATATATGCAAGTGTGGTCTGTTATTGTAGAGAAAGAAGAAATAACTAACAAAATAGATGAGCATGATCTCGTGGTACAATTTATCCGATTATTAGAAGGAGAAGGAGTTAAAAATGATAAATTTGTTACTGGCTTAGAATCTTTAAAAAAATGGGCTGATTATCTAATGCAATCAAACCTAAATGCAGAATCGTTTGATTTTTCATATCAGAACCTCTTATCCCAATATATTCTCACCCAATTATTGGAAGCGGCGAATTTTCTGAAACGCATTGTGGAAAAATATCCTCGAAAAACCTGGAATCATTATCTGGAAGAAGCTATTTTTCATTTACATCAAGCATATAAACACATGCAGAAATATCCTGTTCTTTTTAGTTCCACTTTAAATTCACATAATTTTCCTGTTTCATGCAGTGGGGGTGCCTCTTTAATCAAGAAATCCGCAGATTGTCTCTACCATGTGCTCAAATCCCTTAAAAGTGCGGAAGTTTTATGGTAGATCTAAGTGGGCGTTTTATGGGCGTTTATAACTGGTTTTACTTTTTTTTTGCTAATATATGGCAATTTTTTTGCTGTTTTGGGCAGAAGAAATTACAAATTCAAAAAATAAATATGCTTTGCTGTATTTCCTTGGTTAGTTAAAGAAAAAAAATCATCAAAAATATGCTTTTTTACTTCTTTTAATGCTGTAGGTTAACACTTATGTTATTTTCCCAAATGAATCTAGATCCTCGAATTATCCAAGCCTTAGATGATAATAATATCGCTTCTCCCACGGAAATTCAAGAAAATTGTATCCCTCATGGGATATCCTCAAATAAATCTCACATAATTGGCCAAGCAAAAACAGGCTCAGGAAAAACTCTTGCTTTTGCAATCCCAATTGTTGAACAAATAAATCCAAAGCAACGAAATATTCAAGCGATAATAGTTGTTCCCACTCGAGAATTATGTAAGCAAAATGCAGCAGTATTTCGCTCAATCTCTAAATATAAGCACATAAATTTAGTAGAAGTCTATGGTGGTGCTTCAATACGTGTTCAAATAGAAAAAATTCGTAAAGGTGGGCAGGTATTAATTGCTACTCCTGGAAGATTGATTGATTTAATTAAACAAAGAGAGATCAACACTAAACACGTGAAATTTCTGGCTTTGGATGAAGCTGACAGGATGTTAGATATGGGTTTTCTTCCTGATGTAGAATTTATCTTACTAAAAGCAATGCGCAATGTAAATCCGCGACTGTTCTTATTTTCTGCCACTATGTTAGAGGAGATTAAGAAAATCATTAGAAAATTTACTAGAAATGATAAGGTCTATGAGATTAATGTTAGCAAAGACTCCTTAACGGTTGATAATTGCGTTCAATTTGCATATGATATCGACAGTAACAAATTTTGGAATTTTATACGTATTTTAAATCAAGAACAACCAAAATTTTCGATAATTTTCACCAAAACCAAGCGAAATGCCGAAAAAATATGCAAAAAATTGGTTCGAGAGCAAAATCTTACCTTTAAATTAAAACCTGGTTTTATTCATGGAGATGTAACTCAGGCAAAGCGTGAAAAGACGGTTCAACAATTTCGGAATAAAGAATTGAACTGTTTGGTTGCGACTAATGTTCTTGCCCGGGGAATGGATTTTCCAAGGGTATCACACGTTTTTAATTATGATTTACCTCGTGATCCTGAAGATTACGTCCATCGAATTGGTCGAACTGCCAGAACTATAGGAATTAAAAAACATATATCTTCTGGGAAAGCAATTTCACTGGTAACCTCAGAAAGTAGGGTGATGATGAAAAATATCGAGAAATTGCTGAAAAAGAAAATTGAAAGGCGTGATATTCCGAATAGTCGACCAATTAAGCAGTTTATTAGATCAAATCCCAACAATATTCATTCATTTTCTCGAAATTCCAAATCAAATTCATTGAATACTCGATCGCAATCTCCAAATAATACTCGATCGCATTCGCCTAATAATCCGTCCAAAGATAGAAAATCAAAAGTAAAGCCAAAATCTCAAAAAAATTCGAGAAAATACAAAACACCTCATTCATATCATCATCGAAAAAATAATTCTGCGAAAAGACGCTCGAATTATA
>CAYRPF010000112.1:4005-7245 GCA_964426185.1 uncultured archaeon
CTGGCGATAAGAGCCTTCAGTTTTTTTATGTCTAAGTTTCGAATATAAAGCGGTTCTTTTTTCTGCAAATATGCTGCACTTTGTTCCCAAAATACCTGTTTTCCCTCTTCTTCGTAGAAAATTCCGGTGGGAAACGGATCAGTTTCTATAGCTTTTTTGAATGCAGCTACCCGGTCGTGGGAATCATAACTCTCATCCAACATATAAGTGTGATCTTTGTACCATTTGAAGGAATTAAGCTTATTCATAGAAACACATTGAACTAAGCTGTCAACCAACGCATAACCTTTATGCTGTATGGCTTTTTTTAGAATCTCAATTGTTTGTTCTTTATTTCTTACAAACACTCGGGCGACAAAAGTAGCACCCATGGCTAATGCGACCGCTAAAGGATTAAAAGGTTCGTTTGTCACTCCCAACACTTGAACTGGTGTTTTCATTTCTTTTAAACTAGTGGGAGATGCCTGCCCTTTAGTAAGTCCGTAAATCATATTATTATGGGCGATATGTGTGATATCTGAATTTCGGGCGATTTGAGCCAGAAAATGATTACCTCCTTCACCGTAACTACATCCGTCACCACTGGTAACGATAACTTTTAAAGATGGATTTGCAGCTTTAATGCCCATAGCTGCGGTTAAAGCCCTTCCGTGTAAACCGTTGAACATATTTCCTCTGGTGTATTGGGGAAGTTTTGCCGCTTGTCCGATACCCGAAACCAAGACCAGATCTTTCGGGGAAATTTTCAGTTGTGCCAAAGCTTCTCTAAGATATTTCTGCAAGGTAAAGTGCCCACAACCAGGACACCATGCCTTTTCATGAGGAAAATCATAATTTTCAGCCGAACATTCCATCTTTTAGATCGCCTCCTTTTTGATAATTTCTGCCATTTCTTCCACTGCCCATGGTTTTCCTGTGTATCTGAGAAATTGCTGAGACTTGGGAATTTCTATACTTGTTTCTAATCTTAAAATCTTGGTAAATTGTCCCGAAGCGTTATTTTCTACCACCAGTAGTTTTTTTGCTTTACTCAGTATATCTTTTACCCCAGAATTCATAGGATATATTTGAGAAAAGTGCAGCATTGACACGCCGCTTTTTCCTGCAACAGCTATTGCCTCCTTAACCACATGATAATTGGAACCCCAGCAGAGAATCAAAGTAGAATAATCTTCGCTTGGGGAAACTATAGGGGGTTCGATTTCCTTTCGCAGTAGTTCTAAACGCTTGTGATAACGTTTTTCCACCATCTTAGGTCTAATAAATTCCATATCTTCGGTAATATGCCCGTATTCATCATGTTCATCCGAATCTACTCTTACTAAACCTTCTCCGTATCCAGGAATTCCACGGGGGGATATACCGTCTTCGGTCAATTGATATCGTTTGTAATCGGCCCCTGTTTTAACGAAATAAGGGTGATTTTCAATTTGACTTACATCTAAATTAGGGATGTTATAGTATCCATCTACGAAATCTTGATCTGTCAAGATAAACACCGGAACTTGATATCTATCCGCAAGATTGAAGGCTTTTTGGGTTAAATAAAATGATTGCTCAAGAGTTCCCGGTGCGAAAATCATTCTGGCGAATTCACCATGACCGCTGTAAAGTGCCAAATTAAGATCTTCTTGGGCTGTACGAGTAGGTAGACCTGTGGCTGGGCCTGGTCGTTGTGCAATATGAATAACTAACGGTGATTCTATCATTCCCGCCAAGGAAAGACCTTCACTCATCAAAGCAAAGCCCCCTCCAGAGGTGGAAACCAGAGCTCGTGCTCCGGCATACCAAGCTCCTATGGCTTTATTGATGGCGGCGATTTCATCTTCGGCTTGATCAATTACAATTTCAAATTCTTCTGAGTGCTGAGCTAAGAATACCAAAACTCCCGTGGAAGGAGACATGGGATAGGCAGAAATGAAATTGCAGTTTCCAGCGATTGCACCCAAGGCCACCGCTTGATTGCCGTTGAATAAAATCTCATCAGCGACTTCCGGATTAGGTCGGATTCCGAAGGATATATTTTTACTTGTCTTCAGATCACTACCGAGGCGATAACCTTTCTGATATGCCTCGATATTTTGGTTAAGTATAGTCTCCCCCTTTGCGTTGAATCGTTGATGCAAAAAATTTTCGCCGATTTTCAAATCGATTCCAAATATTCCAGCAACTGCTCCAACTGCCACTACGTTTGAAAATAATTCATTTCCCACATCGTTGGCTGTTTTTAAGAAGGGAAATGAAACAAAATTCGAGGATATCTGCTCACCCGATTGTGAAAAAATGTTTTCATCTGCAATAATTAAAGTCTGCGGTGAAAGACGTTTTTGTACATGATTTACCGCTTTTTTACTGAAAGGAACCAGAATATCTATTCTATTCACCAATGTAGAAACTCTTATTTCGCCAATGCGAAGAGTAGTTGAATTTGTTCCACCACGAACTCGGGATTCATATTCTTTAGTGGCGAATACATGAAATCCGGCCATTTTAAATATCCCAACCAATAATTGTTCCACTGTTTGAATACCTTGGCCCGCAGCTCCTGAGAGTACAATGGAAATATCTTTATCCATACCATTTTCACTTCCATTTAATCGATTTTTGATTAAATCTCTTTGAATAACCTTAACTTTATTGGATATAAAAGATTGCGGTTATAGATGTTTTAGAAACAGATAAAATCATTTATAGAAGAAAGGTAAGCGGGAAAAAAAAGTAAAAAATTGAGCCGTTGTTCAGCGGTTGTTTTATTGTTTCTCAAAATCGGATTTAGAAGCGCCACATACGGGGCATTCAAAATCGTCAGGAAGATCTTCAAACTTAGTTCCGGGTGGGAAGTCTTCATAACCTTCATCTTCATTATATTCCCATCCGCACACACTACAAACCCATACTGCCATAATATTTTCACCTAAATGGTGGATCAAATAGAGTTATTGATCACCAGTTTGTGAGTAAAGATCAATCGCGAAAGTATAAAAGCTTTTAGCCAATAATTCATAAAGGTAGTTATCTATGCAAGTGGTTAAAAGGTATATATTTCGATTTTTGTACAAGAATTAAGCGGCTCAGGTGGATTAAAGCAGATTGATTATCAAAACTTCAAAATAACGGCGGTGGTTGGAGGATTATGTAAATTCATTCTAATAACTTCGGAATCTACTGATGATGAATTACAAGAGCGACTTACCTTCTATCTCGAACAAATTGAATCTAAATACCGAGTACAAATTCAAA
>CAYRPF010000113.1:0-3862 GCA_964426185.1 uncultured archaeon
ACTTCACCCAATATTTCAAGAAGAATAGTTTCAAATTCTTGCCCGGTTATAGGGGGTTTGAAATCGAATTTTTTAAATAAATGGGGATATAGCTCTTGAATTCGGGAATAGAGGGTTGCCGCCAAAGGTAAGCGTAAATTTGCTTGAGTCAAGATTTTTGGGGATTTATACAATTCACGAATGGAACCATCAAATATTTTTTTTCCAGAATGCAATACAATTCCTCGTTTAAAGAATTCAGGGATTTGATCGACTTCATGACTGATAAGGAGCAGAGTTTTGCCTTGATGATGCAGATTGTCTAAAATGCGGATCAAATCCTCCTTGGTCTTGGGATCTAAGTTTGCAAATGGTTCATCAAACAAGAATATATCGGGATTCATGGCATAGACAGCAGCTATCGCAACTTTTCTTTTTTCACCTTGAGATAAATGAAAAACTTTCTTTTCCATTATATTTTGAATATTTATTGCTGCAGCGGCTTGATTAATACAGTTTTTTAATTCTTTACCGCGAAGCCCCAAATTCCATGGGCCAAAAGCAATTTCTTCCTTTACTGTAGGTAGAAACAATTGGTCGTTAGAATTTTGAAAGATTAAACCAGTTTTCTGTCGAATTTTCTTTTCATTTTTGTGATTGACTTCTAATCCTTTTACAAAAATGGCTCCAGAATGACCAGGAACTAAATGGAGGAGATTTAAGAAAAGCGTAGATTTACCTGACCCATTCTCACCTAAAATTACCACCGCTTCGCCAGGATTCACAGAAAATGATATAGATTTTAGAACTTGTATATTTGAATGATATGAAAAACTTACATCTCTGAATGAAATAATTGGATCCATATTATTATACCACACTAAATTGGGTCAGAATAGCAATTAAAGAAGCGATTCCAGTCAAGAAAACATAAATCACGGTTCTTTTTGGATTTGTGGAAAATTCTAATAAGGGAAATTCACCTTGGTATCCTCGAGCAAGCATCGCCCGATGAATAGAAGCACCTTGGTGGATGGATTGAAGCAGTAGATGGCCGAATAAGTTGGAAAGATGATGAAATCTCGCTTTAAATGGAAGTTTGTGTAAATATCGAGTGGCATCAGCTCTAAGCAAAGTAACTAAGTTATCAAAAAAGAAAAAGAAATAACGATATGTTAGAATCAAAAGAGAACTAATTAATGCAGGAATTCTCAATTGTCGCAGAGCATAAATAATATGAGTAAATGGTGTCGAAACAATAAAAAATGCAATGATCGACATTGTTGCAAATATTCGCAGGAAGTAGTTTACTGCCAATTGAAATCCTTCTTGACTAATGAATATTTTAAGAGTTCCAACTGTTAATTGCCAGATTGTGACCCCAGACGTCATGAAAAGCAGCGGAATTGCGATTAAAGCAGGATAAATTACCCCTAAATATAGTATAAATTTCAGAAAACGGGAAATATTAATGTTTAGCAGTAATACAATGAGCACAAAAAAAAATGACAAAGCCAGCCAGATATAAAATTCAGTAATAATGTAATTAATTAAAATTATTAATCCAACGGTTATCAAGAGTTTGATCACTGGATTTACAGAAAAAAAATAAGATTTCTGTGTGTGTTCCAGTTCAAAGGCCAAGTAGTTCTGGAATTTTTTATTTGCTTGGTAAACTAACGACATTATAGATCCATTTCTTTTAGAATGCTATTTTTGAGCAATTAATGAGCGATTAGAATTTATTCTGTTGTAATTACTAGTTGATTATCACGTTTTATTTGCCGTATTTTAAGTAACTTAAATATTCCAAACATTACCGCTCCAACTATTACCGCACCAATTAATCCAATCAACCAAGTATGAATATAAGTATTTTCTCCGATCCTAAAACTGTAATCTGGAAAAGGGGCTGCAGTATAATCAACTTCAGAACTCGGTTCATATTCTTCATTATTTGTTAAATTAAACAATACTCGTTCTAAACCATCGGGACCAGCTAAATACAAGGGCATCCATAAAAATGCACCTAAAATTATCATTGAGCCGCCGAATAAAATTAAGGCAATTTTGTATTCTCTCTTCATCTATGATTCAACTCCAAATAGGTATTTTTTGAATATCTGGAATGTATTCAGGAGCATATTTTTTAAAGAAGACCACCACAAAGGTTGTAATTAGTGCTTCTCCTATCCCAATTAACGCATGATAACCCAACATTAAAGGAACAGTAAGGGAAATTGGATATGGAAACGAACTGGAAAAACCGATTTCAAGGCCGCAAATCAGTGATGCAAATGTTATCGAGAAATAAGCACCTACAAATGCTCCGATAAGTAAACCTCGATCTTGATAATTGTTTGAATCGTCTTGTTTTAAAGAGGTAGAATGCACCTCACTCTTAGAGAGAGATTTCTCGTTGTTTAAGGGTTTCACCATTCTTTTTCGAATAATCCAATAAAAGAAATAGCCCGGAAGGGTAGCAATGCTCATATTGAAAATATTGGCCCCCAAAGCCAAAATTCCACCATCGGCAAAAATAAATGCTTGAATACACAAAACAACTGTCATCATCCAAAAAGCAGCAGAAGGGGAAATTAATATAGCCAATAACATAAAACCCAAAAAATGACCGCTAGTTCCTGCAGCAATAGGAAAATTGAGCATCTGAAAAGCAAATACTGCTGCTGTTAAAACCGAAGCTATGGGCGTAAGTTCTCCCTTAAGAGAATTCCGCATCTTCATAAGAGAATACGCACCGTATGCAAAGACCACAATCCATAAAGGAATAAGAATCGTGAGATCAAGTAAACCGTCTCCAATATGCATAATTACTTTAAAGATAAGTATTACATTTTTTAAAATTTTTCATACTATTGTGCACTAACAAAATTGTGGGAAAATTTTATCGTATTGTGCGATTTTTTTTTATTTGATCAAATAAATATTTATATAATTGAATTCTTCCCGCAACTTATATTAAAGAGGTAAGAAAAACGATGGTAAAAAAAACAATTTCTGGAGTAACAGTTAAGCCCATTTCTCGAGCACATCAATTTATTGATGATTACACGACTGAATCAAAAAAAAAAAATATTATTTGGGCTACCACCGAATGTGATATCACAGTTATACGAAATATTCTGAAGGCACATGAAGAGCGAACTGGAGAAAAAATCAGTTTTACTGCTTTTCTAATTGCAGTTATTGCTCGGGTGACTGAAAAACATAAGTATCCTATCAATACCATGCGAAAGCGTCGTAAGAAATTCTATATATTCGATGATGTCGATGTGATGACTAATATTGAACGAACTGTTGATGGAGTTAAAAAACCAACAAACCTAACCATCAGAAATGCACATACAAAGACATTGAAGGAAATCCATGAGGAAATACGGGCAGCACAGTATTCAAAATCCACGGAATTGTCAAAATCTGGAAAGAAAGCAAAAAATTTATTGAAGATACTAATGAAAATGCCTCGATTCATCCGAAGGATGGTAATTCATAAAATCCTGAGCGATCCCATGCTGAAAAAACAGCTACTTGGCACAATTGGAGTTACCGCTGTGGGAATGTTTGGAATCGGCATGGGTAAAATGATCCACATAACCCCCCATACTTTAAGCTTAGGAGTAGGAGGAATTGACAAATTGGCTTATGTGTTAGATGATAAGGTTGTGATTCGAGAATTCTTGGGAGTTACATTGGCCATGGATCATGCAATAATAGATGGTGGTCCAGCCACTCGGTTTTTCCATGATTTTCGATATACAATTGAATATCGATGCATTGATAAAGATTGGTGCTTCAAATCTTTAGGTTTTACCGAGGCTGAATTACAAGAATTTGCTAAGGATGTTGGGCACCGTCGCTAAGA
>CAYRPF010000113.1:3962-7067 GCA_964426185.1 uncultured archaeon
TAAGAAATAGAGTTCGAAGGACTTTAATTGCATTTTTTACTTTTTTTGTGAATCCAAGGTCTTGTTCCTCGATCTCTTGGAGTTTTCCATTAATTGATGAATCGTCAAGAAATGTTTGTATGTCATTTTTGATTTTATCGCTGGACATAAACCTTTTAAGTATTTTTTTAAATTCAAGATCTCTTTCGTTTTCATCCTCAACAGATCGAACCTCCTCGAAAATATGAAAATACCGCCCAAATCGTGGATCTACTTGAATTAAAACAGCAAAAGAGTCGAGAATTTTTTGTATTGAGTACATTCGTAGTAATTTAGAATAATTCTTTTTGTCATCCCTCCGCTGAGATGAATTGCGTGGCATCTCCATCTGCTCACGGATATATAATGAACGAAGATAGTCTGTACTAAACTGGAGCCTATCTTCAAAAGGAACGGAATTATCAGTAAGCATCCTCCGCATGAGAGCCTGGTAATTTCCTTCAGTTTTTTCAATGAGAGTATTATGACTTGACCGGATCAATCGAATTTTCGGCTGATTTTGAATATATTCAATTAATTCCAGCCATTTCCCCGCCGTACTCGGGTTAAGACCGATCTCCTTCAACCTTGATTTAGGAAATGTGCTTGGTTGTCGTTCAATAAATTCAAAAATAGCCTCGATCCGTTCTTTCAAATTTCGGCGACGATGTGAATCATGCATATAAGATATATAATTGTATCTTCAAATTAAAAAATTAGGTATATTATTGTATTTTAAAATATGTTTATGCAAATTTTTAAAAAGATTAATTCATTTCACAAAAATATGCCAGGGATGAAACAACGGAATTTCTTGCTCGAAACAATGAAAATTATGCGCGGAGAAAAATAGGATGCTATCAAAAAAAGAACGATTCGACTCATTCGTAATGGACTATAAGAGCATTGTAAATACTATGCATTATTATTTGGCCGTATATGCAAATACTAAGCCCGATTTGGATGCTGAGGACTTTGTGCGTAAGTTTTCTAAGAATTATTATCGACTCATAACTGAGCACACCAAGGAGGATAAAAACGATCTCTCCCGATTTTTCCGGGTAATATCCCTTTTTAAACCAGCATTAGCCACAGTTTTACCCCCGGGACAAGATTTTGACAATTTATGTGATATTGCCCTACGGAGCTTCAATGTGTCTTTAGATCGGATCCGAAATCAGATTAATGATAGTGGATATAAAGCCAAAACAAAGGGGGCAATATTACCCGGAAGTGGTTCCATGGAACTCCAATATTATTGTACGGTTTGTAAGAAACTCTTTGAAATCCCTCCAAACATGAAAGAAAAACTCCTCAATTCCGATGAAACTCTAGATTTACCCAATCATTGCGGAAAACCTATGATTGTAAAAATTATTAAAATAGAACCGAAAAAAGAAGCAGAAGAAAAATTTGAGAAAATTGACATCCCTCCGGCGGAATTATTGATGGGTTACCAAAGTACAGATGATACCCAAGCTGAATATCTAAAAGTAATAAGTGTAGGGATCGATATCGGCACTTCTACCTCCCATTTAATCTTTTCTCGTCTTTCTCTCAAGCGGGAGAGATCCTTTTCTAATATGTCCAACAGGTTTTTCTTGATAAACAGGGAAATAATTTACGAGGGGGATATCATCTTCACACCGCTGCTAGACCGAAATACAATCGATATTGAAGCAGTAGTTCAATTTTGCGAAGAGGAATACAAAAAAGCCAAGATTACCCGCGATATGATCGATACCGGAGCAGTGATAGTAACTGGAGAAACCGCAAAAAAGCAAAACGCAGCAGAAATTGCAGGTAGACTCTCTTCAGAATCGGGCAAATTTGTGAGTGCAACTGCAGGACCAAATTTTGAATCCTTCCTCGGAATCAAAGGCAGTGGGATTGTAGCTCAATCTCGAGATCGTCAAAAAACAATTATGAATGTGGATATCGGGGGCGGGACGAGTAACATTGCCATTGCATCGAAAGGTGAGGTTATGAGCACTTCATGCATAAATGTCGGTGGAAGACTACTCGGAATCGATGAAAATTTTAGAATTTGGCTAATCGATGAGCCCACCAAGCGCTTGCTGAAGGCGCTCAGAATGGAATACCGAATCGGCGATACCATTCCAGAAGAAGATGTGAAAAAAATTGCCCGGGCGTATGCGGAAGCTTTGGTTGAGGTGATGCTCGGAGATGCTAAGTCACCAATTACCAAGATGCTAATGATGACCGATGATATAGATTTAACCATCCCAGTTGATGAATATTCCTTCTCGGGAGGGATCGGAGAATTTATTTATAACAACAGCGATTCTAAACTACAATACGGTGATATCGGCTGGTATCTGGCAGAAGAGATTAAAGCATTAGTAAAAGAAAATGGAATGAAAATCATTGAGCCGGAAAATAAAATCCGGGCGACTGTGATAGGAGCAGGATCGTTCTCCCTCTCAATTTCTGGGTCGACATGTTATGTAGATCAAGAAGTCGTTCTCCCGATCAACAACATCCCCGTCCTCCCTGTTTTGGTGGATCAAGATAATCTGTCTCTCGAGAACCTGGTAAAGGAAATTAAAAGAGCTTATAAGCAGTTTGATATGGTGGAGGGAGAAGATAGCGTGGGACTCTATTTTAAAGAAATAATTTTACCACGATCTGATTTATTGTCAATATTTGCCCAAGGAATTGAACAAGCTCTACCGAATTCCATTGCAAACAAAATTCCAATTGTTTTACTCTTTCGGAGTGATTTGGCAAAATTATTAGGATTAAAGATTCACAAGGAAACAGCCATCAAAACCAATTTAATCTGTTTAGATGAGTTGACGTTAGAATCAGGCGATTTCATTGATATTGGTCCCTCACTTCATGACACAAAAGCCTATCCGGTGACGGTAAAAAGTTTGGTCTTCAATAAGAAAACATCCAAAGAAAAAGATTCAAAATAATGGCTTAAATTGCGATCTGCCGCTGTGATACCCCATATCTGTTGAAATTTGCGGTACATTCTGCACACCAGAATCTTTAAATTCATGCTGAAAATATTCCGAATTATTGAATAGGACCAGTAGATATCATTTAGTAAATGGCTTT
>CAYRPF010000114.1:0-6898 GCA_964426185.1 uncultured archaeon
ATCCACATTTAGCAGAAATTGAAATTTGTCCACATTGCCATAGCCGAAATATCGTGAAAAAATTGGATATTAATGAATCCTTTGCTCAAGTAGTTGATAATAAAGTGATTCAAAGAGCTGCAATTTTCTGCAAAGAATGTAATGAACTTTCATATGTAACCATAACTGCCTATGATTTGGCAAAAGTACGATTAAATTAATACTGCAAAGACCTGAATTTAGCCTAAAGGGATTATAATGAGCTCTTTATTCAAATTTTATATTGGAAAATCTTTTCTTAATCTTAAAAGGAAGTGGTTGGTTATTCTAAGCATAGGATTAGCAATTTCTACAGTTGTTGGCTTAAATTATTACAGTCGCGCTCTTTTCTCATCAAAATTTGATGACTCCTTTGATTTTTTCCAAGATTTTGAAATTAGTCACACACAAATTTATGGTGAACATCACTCAGCGATCCCAAAATTGAGATATTCATATAATTTTCAAAAAGATTATCAAGATATTATGAAAAGAATTGAACAATCTTCCCTTGATTTAGAAGGGGTCTATCAATACGGGATACTTAGCATGGAGGAAGGTTTTTGGGTTCATAATGAATGGCGTTCAGTAGATCTCTCTTCAACAACAAGTGTACTTGATTATCATAGAAAATTGAATGCAACCGAAATTGAGTTTTTTGTTTCAGATGAAAATTTCTATTTATCTTCACGGTTCAATAAATTTTTTAAAGTTATCGAGGGAAGAACTCCACAAAACCAACAAGAAATCTTAATTGAATATAGATTTGCACTTCAACATGGATTACATGTAGGTGAAAATACAAATATTTCGATGTTGATTGGCTCTGATCTTGATTTTTCTCCTCCTTATGTGGATTACAAATCGTTTCAGTTGAAAAATGTGTCGATTGTAGGAATTTATCTTTCAACCGAACATGATTATTATTTAGATACAGAACATCTTGTTTATTCTTATACTTATTCCGATTATCTTTCCAATGAAAAAATTAAGATTTCGTTAAATTATTTTGACGAACCTGCCATGTTTTCCTATTATAATTTTTCAGGTCCCGATATGGAACATCCTTTTCAGAAATTATATTTAGAAATCGCAAATGATGGAATATTTTATCAATATTTACGCACCGCATATACCAGGTCGGGTTATTTGCTAATGTATCAAAGGGATCTGCTTGATTTCAATAAAATGAGCCAACAAATCTCGATAATTCAATCTTATACAAAAAACTTTTCCATATATTTGCCGTTAGAACACGGTTTTGTAGATTTACTAAGTACAAATATGAAAATATTTTACCAAGATTTTCAGAACATAAAATCACTATTTCTTCTTCTTTACATTCCGATAATATTGTTTTCAATCTCAATTAGCATTTTGTTTATCAAAACTTCAAAAGAAAACCAAGAGAAAGAGTTTTTTTACTTAAAGACAATTGGAATACCAAATAAAAAACTGAGAAATTTAATAATATTTGAAAGTACTTTAGATGGGATAGTGAGTGCTATTCTCGGAATTTTTCTTGGATTTGGAATATTCTTCATATATGATTTCATTTTTCAGGATATTTTTCTTCCTAATTCAATTGATCGATTAAAACCAATGTTCTATTTTGATAATCTAATTTGGGCATTAACCTTGAGTATATTTGTGAATATCCTTAATACAATTCAGATTTTTAGGTTGATTTCTCGAAGTAATTTAGATAAATTGGTTGTCAAAGTTAAAATGGAAGATCTTCACTCAGATATTGACGAATTTCAACTTTTTTCATCAAAATCTAAAAAAAATTCGCACATTTCGGTTGAAAAAAAGATAAAAAAAAGAAAAAATGAAAAAGAAGATTCATCTCGAAGAAACCATTTAGAAGAATCAAATATTGATAAATCTAAGAATAAAACAAGAATTTTTCAATTTTTAAAAAAAAAAATTCAAGGAAAATACTCGGCATATCATGTAGTAGAAGAAAATAGTTTTCAGAATAGAATATCATTAAAAACTAAGTTGATATTTGGTTTTGGTTTAATTTTATTTCTCCCTTTGCTTTTATTGATCTTAAAAAACTACTTTCGTTTATCGGACACAATGGTAGATTTGATTTCTTCTCTAGAAGAAAATTACAATTTAATCGAATTTGGGCTATTTACTGGAGTCATATTAATTATGATTGCAATTATTCGTGTGTTTTCTTTGGAAAAGCCCAAGTTTTATGCAAGAATTATAAAATTTTTTTCTCGGATTTCGCTTGGTGAACTGGATAAATACGCGACCGTGAAAGTGATTGAGAAAAAGAACCGAACTTCAATTTTAATAAATATGACACTTCTATTTTCAGCTATTATATCTTTGAATATGATTAGTCAAACTACTTCCGTATATGCAACTCTCCCCAATGCATTTCAAATAGGAGCAGATATGTCAATTTCCTATGAAAATCCATATTTTAAAACTTTAAATGATATTTACAGATGTCGAACAGATTTAAGAAATTTAGCAAATGAAGAAAACTCTCTAATCATTCAAGAAGATGCCTTTTATTATATAAGTGATTATTCATATTTTTCGCCTACTCTTGATTTAACGTCTAACACACAAAGAAAAACCCAAATAATTTCACTTGAATTAAAAAGATATATCAATATTTTCAGTAATAGCAATCTAATAGAGCCTACTCAAAATTTTCTACAAAACATCAATAAAATGGTGGAATTTAATCAAAATTATATGAATATGTCTGCGATAGTAACTACTTCGTATTTCCTATCAAAGAATAACATGAAAATTGATGATATTTTCATGGCATCTATCAGGTATTACCATGAAAATGGTGAAATTTTTTATTATGACATCCCAGTTAAAATAATTGCAGTGATGGATGTGTTTCCTGGAGTTTATTTCAACAAAGAAAATGATTTTCTAGAATCTTTTTTAATTGATTTCGATAGTTTATTGGAAAATTCGGGAGCAATACCTGGTGAAAAGGTTAAGACATTAATAAAAATCACCAATTATTCTAATGAAGTAGAACAATCTTCCATTTCTAACTCGATGATAGATTTACTTAATAACTATTGCGAATACCCAGTAATTAATTTCCAAGATCCGCTTTGGAATGAAATGACTGCTGAGAAAATTTCTTTCACTGATGATCGAATTAATCATATTTTTGGCCTTTTCTATTTTGATTTTTTGGTTATTGGAGTTTTTATAATGAGTGAATTATCAATATTAGCATTGGTATCCTTTAATTCTTCAAAACCAATTGACCAACGTCTTAGAGGAAGGGGAATGAAAAAAACGCAGCTTCTAAATATTAAAGCAATGGAATTTGGGATATTATTTCTTACTGCACTATTTTTAGGAATAATATTTGGTTTAATTGCTGGGATTGGTTATATTAAGGGATCATTGTTAACTAACTATTCCAGAATTGCGGGAAATTTACCTTTATCTTTTACATTTCCAATTTTCTTTGATATCTCCCAGACAATAGTTATATTCAGCGTTTTCATAGGAATTGCGCTATTAATCTTCTTAATAAGCTTAATCAAATTTTTTTCAACAGAATCAGATGTATATGAAATGAATAAAAAATTGTAGTTGATTATTGAATGAGGACAAAATTAGGTTTTTATCTCAAAGAAAGCTTGAAATATGTTAAAGATTCAAAACTTGCGATCTTAACTTTAGCAATTGCGGTTGGCATGGTAGCAGGTTTTGGATATTATTTCGATTCTGCTCAGTATTATATTAATTTGGAAACAAATTATAATACTTTTGATTATGTTGTTAAGTTTAATAATCAAAATGCTCATAGCTTAAGTTTTAATATAGGTGAAGATGAACGTTATGTTGAAAACATGTTTCTCAACTCAAAATTAAACCTTGAAGATTCATATTATTATCAAATTTACAAAAACCCTCGATTGTTTCTTTATTTAACACAAAACAAATACAGTTCATTTTCTTGGTTTCTAATGGAAAAGGATTGGTTTACATCACCAAGATTTATCCAATATTTTGAAATTACTTCTGGAAAATTGCCAAATAATGAAAATGAAATTTTGGTCGATTCTCAATTTGCACAACAATTTAATCTTGATCTTGAAATTAATAATTCATTAAAAGTTAAATTAGGTCTTATTAATGAAGAAATTCATAATATATCAAGTTCTAAAATTGTGGGATTTTTTAAGCCCAAAAAGGAATTTATACAATTTGGAACACTTCAAGATGTAATTCAAACAGGAGACAACATAATTTTTCAATGGGCTAATTTTTCTCAACATTCAAGGAAATATCCAAACTCTGAATTAATTGAATATATGAAAACTCATCCCGAATTTCAAAACCAAGTTAATTTCTTATTCGAAGTAGAAACTTTAATCGGTTTTACTATTGATAGAACAGAAATACAAGTTTCTTGGCTAAGTGCCACTTCAACAGAATTTAAACAGAATTTTAATCAGTTTTTAGTAAAATTACCTTCATATGTAACAGCATATAATCTGATTTCGACTTCACTAGAAAATCAATTTCAATTTCAAGAAGTTGTTAGACTCGCGATTCAATTTACTAATTTACCTTTATACATTTTTGCGATTTATATTGGATCATTAGCTAACAAAATGAAAATAAGAAAACGTTATCATGAATTTTTTTCAATGAGAATGAGAGGTTTTCCAAAAAATATGGTGAGAAACCAGTTTCTAATGGAGGCAATTCTCAATAGTATTCTTATTTCGATTTTGGGTATTTTCTTAGGAATTGGAGTATTTTTTATGGGTCAATATTGGTTGAATCCAATATTTTTAAGTGATTTTAATTTATTAGTGTCTTCATTGCATTTTCATTTCACTTTCCAAACAATAATTGAAAGTTTTCTTTTTGGAGCAATTCTAACTATTTTGGCAACTCTATCATCAATTAAACATGTTAATAATCTCCGTACTTCAGAGTTATCCAGAGAATTGCAAAATATTTCTGGAGATGTTGATTATGATGAGATTTCATTATACTTCAATAGAAAAAAGCTAAAGAAGTCAGATGACGAAGAATTAGATATCGAACAATTCATAAAGAAGAAGGAAGAATTAATTCCAAAATGGGGCATTATATTAGCGTTAAGTTCCACAATCCCGATTATTTTATTCATAATTATGATTTTTGGACAACAATTTCACGTTTCTGACACAATTCAAGAACTTTCAAATTTACTATTTAATCGGATTAATCTTTTGATAATTTTGGTAATAATTTCACCAATATTCTTAGTAATTGGATTAATCAGATATCTAATTGTAGAGTCTCCGCCACGTTTCGCCAAAATTTCTAAGTTTCTGTCTAAAATTTTTGTCAAAAAGCGGGATTATTTTGTGGGAATTGAAATGGTTCGACAAAAACAATATCAGCAAATTATATTTCTCGCTGGATTATATGTCGCTATGTTAATGTTTTCAAATGTGACTATAAATACTCTAATTCGTCTGGAAAAAATCAAGGAGAATATTGAAATAGGAGGAGATCTTAATTTTGACTTTACTGTTTCGAAGATGAGTTTTGAAAATCAATCAGATATTATGAATTTCAAGAATTTACTATTAAATCAAACAGATGGAGCGGGTAATCAAAGATTTGATGATTTAACAAGTGTTTTTGTAAAGGAGCAATTTACTGGAAGAAATATGCGGGAAATATTTTTTGTAAATTTATCTGATTATTATTCTCTAATCTTTGCAAATCAAAATAAAGAAATTTCAACCCCCAATCTCTTAAATGATTTAAAGGAAGTCATAGATTTTAACAATAATCTAATTAATGAATCCGATAAGGTAGGATTAATTGTTAGCTCAGCCTTTTTGGAAATTAATAATTTCCAAATTGGAGAAACAATTACCTACTTGCAAAAAAGCTTGAATTTTACATCAGGAGAATATGTTGCGAAAATAATAACTGGAAAAATAATAAAAGTTATTGATGTAATGCCAGGATTATATTTTTCAAGAACAAACGTTCCTAGCGATTTCATTGTAATTAGCAATCATATCTTTTTAAATGATGATGTTGATATTTTTCCTAGTAAAAACCTTAAGGTTGTTGTAAATGTCAATGAAAACTCAAAAGAACTCTTGAAAAAACCAGATGAAATGAAAAATTTAGTTGTATCGGCAACTAGTTATTCCTTGTATAACCTAGATTTCCAAGTCTATAATACTAATTGGGAAGATTTTGATTTTGTTTCATTGAATAAATCCGAGATTCCGTATTTGGGATTGATTTATTTTAACTTGATTATTATTGGAGTTGTTTTAGCAGTAGGCATGGCAATTCTTGTGATTGGTGTGCAAGATCAAAATAAAGGAATTTACGGAGAATTAATCTCACGAGGCTTTGGAAGAAATGGAATTAACCGTTTAATTTTTGCCGAAATCTCTATTTCATTTCTAATATCTTTAATTTTTGGGATATTTGGGGGAAGTTTTTCCTCAATAATATTTTGTAAATTATATAGTATCTCAAAAGGAGGGGGTATCTTCAGCTTTCCCATCTATTTCAATTTTATAGAATTTCTTGAAATTTTAGCAGGTATTTTTATATGTACTTATCTACTTTTGAGTTATACCTTATATAAATACAAAAAACAAGAAATTTCCGAAATGTTAATTGAAGTAGAAGCGTAAACTTCTTTTTTTCTTTTTCCTTTTTCTACCGTAGTGTTTTGTTTTGAATTGGAAAAATCTAGATAAGCAAACAGAGAACTATGATCCCAAGCAATTAGTTCAATTTTATTTGAAAGGAAATTATAGAATTATCGGTCCATCTAAGCATTCTGCGATCAAGCCTTGTCACTGGCTAACTGAAAAATTATTGACTGGCAGAT
>CAYRPF010000115.1:0-6200 GCA_964426185.1 uncultured archaeon
TAAAGATTTAAGCTAAAAGGGAGTTTTATTTTTTTCTTATCAAGAATGTCTTTGATTATTTGGTTATGTACTAATTGAATTTTAATATATTTGCTTGAATTCCATTGTTCATAACTTTTCTTCAGGCAAATTTCAAATTTATCCGTTGGTTCATTAGGAAAAGGATATTTTTTATTTGATTTTGGATCGAATTGCATAATTATTAATCAAATTTCGATTTTTTAAAAAAAATTCGATTTATAAATAAGGTAAATGTGAAATTTCTCATTCCATTAAGTAAATGATGTAAATAAATATAGAATTCTTCTGCAGAAAGGATCGATTTCCAATCCTTTCCAGTGGATTTTTCCTGCTTACTCATAGTATCCATAATAACTATTCGGAGTAAAAAACAATTTGCTGAATTCTTGAAACTAAAAAGCAAATGATACTTATTTTTCTAAGGTGAAACTTGAAATTTTTTATTGGGTTGCCCGTCTCGGCGTAAAATCTAACCTAAACAAATCAATCCACAAAAAATTTCACAAACGATTTAACAAAGAATTTCACAAAGGATTTCACGAACGATTGAAATAAAAAAAATTAATAATATTAAATGGGCATTGTTTTATTAGATTTCAGTGGTATTGGCGCCGCTGATTAATTTTACGTCAAAAATCTTAGCTTCAGCCTGTAAATTCGAGATGAGATCTGTTTTAACTCCGAAATTATCGCCGTCATCTCCACGTTTTAAGAGACTTATCAACTTGTTTTTCTTTTTAAATGTAACCATAAATGATAAGCGGTTTTGGGTTTCGTTTACGGCATCAATACCTAAAATGGAATATTCTTTCAGGTTCTTGGTAAAAAGGGGGGATATTATAGGACCATAGTCAAAATTTTTATCCACAGTTAACTCCAAGATATCTTGTTCGAAATTTTTCTGACCGAATTGGGTATAATACATGGCAAATATTAATCCACAACCTATTATTGTAAAAATTATGGCCAATGCATAGAAGCGAACACCGCACGCCATCCCGATTACCATTACAAAGAAAATAAAACCAACATCCCTGGTTTCTTTTACAGCATTTCTAAACCTGACAATTGATAAAGCTCCTACTAATGTAAAAGCACGGGCTATGTCAGTTCCTACAATTAGCATTACGATCGATACAATTGCTCCCAAAAGGACCAAAGTTTGGGTAAAAGATTGAGAATAGGACAACCCCTTATGGGTATACCTATATACAACTGCAATTGAAAATGAGAGTAAAATACTCCAGAACAAACAAATCATACCATCTGCAAAAGTCAGCGAGACCAATTCTGGATTAAACGTTTGGAACGAATCTTCTATAAATTTCTGTATAAATGTTTCTGCAATCATTTTTAGCACCTTTTCATTTCATGTTTATTTTTTATTTGAATTTTATCAATACTGGAAAAAAAAAGAAAAGCAATTGGTAAAATTTTCATACTAAACTCACAGTATGAGTTTTTTGCAACCCATGAGCGAATTTAGAGACTTTTTCCGCCCGTACATTCTTCACATTCAAGAATTTGGTTGCCCAAATTGGAATTTTGTTGGTAAATTTTACTTCCATAACTACCACTTCTGGAGGAAGTATAAAATGTGTCCCCGTTCCATTGTGTAAATCGAAATCACATGAACGAACTTGTACTTTGCTGTCAAAGGTAATGCGAAAACGGGGATCTTTATTGCCTAAAAATGCCTGTCGCTGGTATACAACAACGCAAACGGGATACAAGTGGAATTTACGGTGGAGAAACCAAATCTCTTCCAAAGTGCGACGTTCTTTGGGAGATAATGAATTAAAATGTAGTGCTGCTTCATTTGAATTTTCATCCATTATCGATTTCCAATTTTGCATTGGGGCAACAATTCGAGATTTGCTGACATTTTCTCCGAATTTCCGCTTAATCTCCAGAAATACCATCTCATCATTTCCAAAGCTATTTCCATTCATACTACTATTTGGATAATATCTAACTCTCAGTTTTTTGCGAACGTTTAAGCCGTTTATCTTCTCCTGTAACGCTTTACGAACCGGAGAATCGTAGTAAACACTTCTTACTTCATAATTTATCCCATTGGATGTATGAGAATCTAAATGCATGAAGTTTTTCAAATACTGAATCATTTTGTCACGCTGGGCTAAGCTGATTCGATATTTAATTTCATACCGGTTAAAATATGTTTGAATCATTTAATCACCTGTTTTCAATGTTTTTTTGATTGAAAGGCCAAAATCGTTAGTTTTTTTTGTTTCTGGCGGTATCTTTTTTGGAAAATGAAAATAAGACCGATTAAACAGCAGGTGCTGAAAAGTACCCCCGCAAATAATGAATCCGCGCTGGAATCTTTACCTTCATCAACAATTTCTACATTTTCACCACCAGGAGTAGGAATAGGAAGATAATACATCCAAGTCTCGGATCCATCAGGAATTCGACCTTGGGAATAATCCGTAATTGAATCTGCTAAAAATACATTATCAATCACGGTTCTTCCATCTGAAGCTAACAATGCCAGTGCTTCTCCCTTTCCACTGAGTTTGAAGTTTGTTTGAAGGTTCTCGGCTGAATTTAGACCACTGGCCCAGATAATTAAATATTCTCCAGCCGATAAAGATAAATTGTCAGGAAAGCGCCACAAGGTTGGATCTTCTAAATTATCTGTTAGATAAAGCCCATCTAATTCCACCGTTGAATTACCACGGTTATATATTTCAATCCAATCAGCAGTTAATCCACTTGAATAAGGATCTTCTATTGTTTGACTGTTTTCGGCTAAAACTTCATTAATTACCAAAGTGGTGGGATAGTTTATTTTTGAATCATCCATCTGATTGGAGCTATTTGGAGAAGGATGATCTGTAAACATATACCACTGATTTGCACCATCTGGATAACGTCCAAGTGAGTTGTTTGATTTAAGTTGCGAAATATTTACTTGATCTATTTTCACCTCGTTTTCATTTTCATTTTGAAAAAATAGGTATAACATCGATTTTTCTGATTCAATTTCAGAAATTTTTAAGGGTATTTGGAATGCAAGTGGGGCACCTGGTTTAAGTTCATGATTATTCCCTGAATAATTTCCCACACGCCATTTTAAAGGCTCTGTTAAATCATCAGTTAGGAAAAAAGAACTGATATTTATTATACCAGGGCTGTTATTATAGAGTTCTACCCAAATTTCTCCATCTGAATCATTGTAATTATCCTCGATCTTGCTAAATCCTATTTCATTAATAATCACCTCGTTCGGATTAGCATAATCTTGAAGCCAATTCCTTAAATATGCTTTACGTGTGGTAACAAAATTCTTTAAACCGTATATCAGCATTCTTTGGCTGGAAAGATCTTGAATCAAGTTCGATTCTGAATCCTCAATGGTAAACAAGGCATTTGGATCTGCCGCTAAATCCGTTTTAATTAAATTCCAATACTTTTCGACCGAAGATTCCATTATATCCCATGAAAAATGATTCGTTAGTATTTCTGCCATGAAAGTCAAATATATTCTATTATATTCTGGAATTGAAAGCAAATTCTCAATTAATGGCCGGGCATTGGAAAGTTGACCGAATGGATCTTCTGGGGGATTAATCGGTGGCATGGGTGGATGATTTTCCCCTGCATTTTCTATAACATCTTCATTTTGTATAAAATCTGTCTCGTTTCTAGCACCTATTGGGAGATCGTTAGTTGTCGAGGTAGGGGTCCAAAATGGGTCTAAATTTAATGGTGTTTCATTTTCATCCAAACCATACGTAAAAGTTCCGAAAGCCATATTTGCATCCCATAGAAGAAAAACAAATTGACCTGTGTCTTGACGATGATAGAGATAATAATTATGTGCTGAACCGATATAGGAATCTAAACTGCTGAAGATGTTTAAAAGTGCCAATGAATAGAGGGTGGAGTTGATATCCAATATTTTTTCAAGATTTTCTTTATAGTCTTTGGTGATATCTTGGTTTAAAGCCTTAGTTAATGATATTAGGTCGGAATAATCGTTGAACTCTTCGTTATTTTTTAGTTCATATTTACTCGAATACTGATCTTGGGAGTCTCCGAGATATTCTAAAGTTCCTGCAGTCTCAGCGCGGTAAAGATTTCCATCTTCATGGGATCCGAAGCGACTTTCAAAAAACACATCATCAATTTGTTCCACCACAGTGTAAAATCCATAATACTCACCATTAATGAAAACTTTAGCAAAACTGCAACGGATGGTGGGAACATACTCATTTGCTACATCCCAAAATATTTTTTCTCTCAACATTGTGGGATCTGAGAAGCCATTATTTAGATTTAATTTTTGAAGACCGTAGAAGTTGCAACTTTGGTTATATTCATTAAAATCTAATCTAAAAGATTTTTTGGTCCCACTTTGTTGGAAACTGGAATGACCTTTCATATTAATTCCTATTTCTGCTTCAAAGTCTTGATATTTGAATGTAACGGGAAAATATGGACCCTCCGCATCATTTTGATGGGATTGGTATAGAGTATCGTACCAATTTTCGTCCTCAAATTCCAAGAATATTTCATGAATCTGCTCTGAGGCGAAAAATTCATCACTCTTTTCGAATAAACTGGTTAAGGTGGTGAGATTTTCGAAAACAGTTTGTGTAGCACTTGATTCAGGAGTTTTTATATACTCCTCGGGGGTATTAGTGTTCCAAAGGGAATTACTAGTCTCAGAATTGAATCCCAAATATTGAATACTATTTAAAAATTGCAGAAAAAACATGAAAATCATAAATAAGGATAAATATACTGCAAATCTCCTTATTTTTCCATTTTCTAAAAATGCTCTCGAAGCCATTAGTCATCTACTCTGAATATTTTCTATATTTCTCGATAATTGAATCGCAGTGATAGGAAATAATTATCTAATAGTGAAAAGCGGAAAAAAAGATATAAATGGTTTCAGAACTTTGGTATTACCTAATAGAACATTGTTCTGAAAGATTTCTTTAAGAGAAGGGATATAATTACCATGGTGACCTCCAAATATCGCTCATCGAATATGATCATATTATCTATATTAGAAGCGATATTTCGTGCAGAACAAGGGCATTATTTGACTAAAAAAGGGATTGTGAAATCCCATCTCTTGAAGAGTTGCAAATTGAAGGCTAGCACGGCAGAAAAATACTTAACTAAAATGGAACAAGCAGGATATATAGTATCCAGTAAAGAGCCATGGGGTGAAAGGGAAATTATCATCTACAATTTGACAGAAAAAGGAAAAGAACGCTATAGGTGGTTTATGCAAATTAATGCGGAATTAGAATAAATCGGAGATATCTATGACTATAAAGAGCAAATGTACTGGTTAAAGGAGAGAAATGGTATATGGTTAATGAAAAAAGTGAAATCGAAAATAATATCCAGCAGAACAGTTTAAAATATCTGCATAATCAAGAAAGGTACCTCTTTATAAGCATTTTGTTTCCAATATATTCCATTATCGTGCAAATAGTAAATATAGTATATATAATTAAAATTTTGAAACGTCCCCCTCCTCCCCAACATCCTCCTTTACCGGTACTTGATATTATTACTCCATTTATTGTGTTTTTAATGATCTCATTATTTGCCCTCATGAAATTCATCTTTTTGATGCTGTTAAGGAAGAAATCCAAAAACGTTCAAAATTATTTTAAGGGGTTGGAAAATCAAAATCAAATGAAGGACAATGAAGAACCCAGTAAAATTCCCTCTTTAATCAAAATTTTATATGATTTAATTAAATACATGAATATAGTTAGATTTTTGTTTTTACTTATTAATATTACATTTGTGTTTTATCTGCAATGGTCAATTAGATTTATTTTAACTTATCTTCACTTAATTCCTCCCGGACCTCTGCCTCCAAACTTGGTATTTCACGTATTAAACAGTATTTCAGAGTTTGGTTTATTTATTTACATGTTTTTTGAGTGGCATCATTTCCTACGGTGGAACAAAAAAATTAGGAAAATTGAACACTTTGAAAAGCTAGTTTTTGATGAAATCAATATAGAAAAAAATAAATGAAATCTTTATTTAAAGATCGTGTTGGTCAATGAATATTCTGTCCCTCCTAAGCCCAATAAACGGCTAAAAAACGGGTCGGGAAGAACATTTGATTGATACAAATTTAGCGCAAGCTAAAGGAAGGTAATGGAAAATTAATA
>CAYRPF010000116.1:0-6069 GCA_964426185.1 uncultured archaeon
TGAAAAAAGAAAAATGAGATATCTTCTAATTTATCCTTCGACTTGAAAATTCATCGATATTTCAAATTTAAAAAAAAATTCCAGAAGAATGATTTCTTCTGGAAATTCAGGCAGCTATTGGAACTTTTGTCTTTTTGCTGGCCACTCAAGATAATTTCAAATTTATTATCTCTAGTTATATCTGCCCTTCAAAGAAAGTAAAATATTGGTTGTTAGCATATTCGACAAAATAAATTTATTGAGAAAAACATTGGAATTACTCCCAATATTTTCTCATTTATCTCTTAATTAAGTATCCCAATACGTTCCCACAAATGGGTTGATAACTTTAAATATTTTTCGCCTTTACAATCCCTATGAAAGAACTCTCACATGCTGTATTAAATTCAAAGAAATCCAAAATTCGAAAATTATTCGATATGCTTTTACAATCAGGTCCAGAAGCCATATCTTTCGGTATTGGACAAACCGATTTTACCACCCCTCCGTTTATTTACGATGGAATAATTCAAGCTTTACGCAATCAAAAAACATTGTATGCTCCCGCTTTGGGAATCCCTCAATTGAGGGAAGCAGTTGCAGAAAAATTCCAAAAAGAAAACCACCTTTCTTGGGTTAAACCAGAAAACATAATCATTACGAATGGTGGTAGCCAAGCATTAACCCTTGTTTTTGCTATACTTTCAAATCCTGGAGATGAAATGATTCTTTCCAGTCCTAACTTCATATCATATTATTATTTAGCTGATTACTTTCAAATGAAATGCGTTGAAGTCCCACGTAATGAAGACTATTCACCAAATATTGAAGCGATCAAAGAGAAAATTACTCCTAAGACTAAATTCATTCTTATTAACTCACCCAATAATCCAACAGGCTACGTATATAAGGAAGAGGTAATGAAAGCGATTGTAGATTTAGTGCGAGATAATGATTTATATTTAGTTAGCGATGAAGTTTACGAAAAATTCTTGTATAATCAAGCAGTCCACATTAGTCCTGCATCTTTTCCTGGCATGGCTGAGCGTACAATCACGTTAAATGCTCTAAGTAAATCGTTTGGTGCAACTGGATTACGTTGTGGATATATTGCAGCCAGTCAACCCATAATTTTAAATATGGAAAAATATATTCAATATACTACAGCAGGAGTAAATCATCCGGTTCAATATGGTGCTGTAAGAGCGCTTAAACAAAGTGAAAAGATGGATTTTCCCTCAATAGTTGAGCGTTACAACCATAAACGAGAATTCTGTATTAAACGTTTACGAGATTTAAAATTTGAAGTAGTAGAACCTCAAGGTGCATTTTATATAATGCCGAAGCTTAATCCTGCTTGGGGTATAACGGCGGATGAATTTTCGGAAGAGTTAGTTAAGGAACAGAAGGTTGCATGTGTTTCTGGAACTGCCTTTGGCTCATTTTCGGAAAATTCATTACGTATTTCTTACGCAACAACCGATGAAAAATTGGAAGAAGGTTTCAACCGCATTAAAAAATTCTTAAAGAAACGAAATTTGATATAAACTTCTTTTTCTTTTTTCTGTTTGGCAATTTTGGAGGTGAATATCTAACGACTAATCCAAAAAGGCATAAAATTTGCAAGTGGTACCAAGTATGTCCAATAAAATATTATACAGATGAGGGAAAATTACCGCAAAAATGGGTAGATTCATACTGCTTGCAGGATAATAAGAATTGTGTTCGATATCAATTAGAAGAAAAGGGTATCCCTCATTCAGATAAGATGCTTCCTGATGGCACCATTGATGATTTGCTTTAATAAATTTATCCGAAGGTTGATAATTCACCAGCCCTTTTATTTAAATTAGATGATTAAACAATGAAAGGATTGGTGCTCTTCGGTTATGCAAAACCAAATCGTTATTCTTGGGCAGTCTTGATGGGGTATTTAGAGCACGATTCTACTATTTGCGATCATTATGATTTTCTACCATTATCTTTTCAGCTTTATCAAGGTCCGCAGCATAAGAAAGAATTGGCAGAAATTTCATTCCAGAAATATGATATTATTCTCCTTGCCTATTCCTTACTGACCATTCAAATCCCACAATTTACTGAATTCAATCAAAATTATCCCAATTTCTATTCACAATGGCATCCAAACATTATATCTGTCGTTGGAGGACCTCATCCAACGGCAAAGCCGCAAGATTTTAGCTTCGGTTCTAACCAAGTGGATTTCATTATTCCAAATGAGGGTGAACGAGCTTTTCAAGAGTTATTAATGGCACTTATTTCTCAAAAACCGGATGATATTGATGTTGGCCGACTTAACGGAGTAGCAAGAGGAAAATCTTTCTATATTCCTTCAAAACCACCAATATTGCATAAATTAGGGACATCTCCATCATTTTCTCCGAAATTTCGATTATTCGGGCCTATTGAAATTAGCCGAGGCTGCCCTTTTCGCTGTAAGTTCTGCCAAACAGGAAATACATCCCAAAAAATGCGGCATGCTCCCTTAGAGCAAATAATTCACTGGGTTCAGCTTGGGGCTCAAATAAAATATGATAAATTATGGTTCTTAACTCCAAATGCTTTTGCTTACGGTTCTAAAAACGGTGTAACCCCTAATGTTGAAATGTTATATCAACTTCTCTCTCAAGTTTCTTCTATACAAAGGATTAAAGGTTTATACTTTGGAACATTTCCTTCTGAAGTTCGACCAGAATCTGTAACAGATGAAGTTATGGAAACAATAGAGCCCTTTTTGGCGAATAGAAAAATTTTATTGGGGGCACAAACAGCTTCAAATAGATTACTGAAATTAATATCCCGGGGGCATACCATTGAACATATTTATCAAGCAGTTGAAATTTTGCAAAAATACGATTTCAAATGTGAAATTGATTTTATTTTCGGACTTCCGGGAGAAAATAAAGAAGATATTGAAGCCACCATCAATTTTTTTGAAGATGTCTTAAATAATAGGTTAAAAAATGTTAAAATTCATACTCACACTTTTATGCCTCTTCCAGGTACTCCATTCGAAAATGAACCGAAGGGAAGAATTGACCCCAAAATTCTCGAAATTGTAGGAAAAATGGCAAAACAAGGAAAAGCTTATGGTGAACACCAAGCTCAGGCTGGTTTAATCCCTACAAAATTTACTCATGAAAAAGAAATTTAACTTAATATACTTATATCAACACATTCAAATTCTTCTACGGTTAATTTTATTTATACTCAGAAATGAATTAACCCTTTAAATTATTCGGGAGATTATTTGGAGAAATGACGGTTATTATCGCACAAGATGAAAAAGAAACATCTACATTAACTAAAGCTTTAGAGAAATTAGAGAAGAAAGATGACCATTTTTTAAAAATCGCTGAAGATTCCCAAAATAATATTCTAATTATAGTTGATATCCCTGGTTTAATTGGATACCCATGGTCTGTTCAGAAAGATACCCTTATTAATTTTTTAAGGTGGTTGAAGGAAAAGGGTGCAAAATCCATCTCAATATTTCCCACTTTGCCTCCCAATTATCGATTTAAAACAGTTTTATCGGATCTTGGACTTTTTTCAGCACTCCAAAGAGAAAAGATTCATATAATTGAGCCTACCTTGGAATTACCAGAAAAAAAGACTAATAATCTTGCCACATCAATAACTTCCTTTCCTTTTTCGCATGTTTTCGTAATTACTCAAGTAGGTTTAATTGATGAGAAAAACCTGTGGACTGGCTCAGTATTGTTCATGAACTTATTACTCCAATGGAGCTCCTTTGTAGATATACTTAAGAATACAGAAAATAAACTTGAAGATTCTATAAAAATCGCAAAAAGACCAAAAGATTCAGAAAATCAGATAACTTTGACTGATTTAGAAGATAATAAAGCATTAAAATGGATTTGGAATTGGGTGAGAAATTTACTTCCCGAAACTAACCATTCATTTCCGAATATCTTTAGGGATGCCCCAGTTTCAGACGAATTTGCAACATATTTTATTAGTTTGGCATTTAAATGCGGTTTTAAAAATACTTGGTGGTATAATCCTTCTCTAATACCATTTTCTCCCAAATTGATTTTTGTATCTAATTCTTTCCCAGAAATTGAAACATTAACCTATCAATATTTAGCAATGGATCCACTAAATGGAATATTGTCGAACTATTTTACTGTTCTTTTATCTGGATTAGATAATATTGAAGTGGTTGAGTCAGGTGAATCTACTCTACAAGCATTTGAGCCACCGGAATTAAATCAGTTAAACTTAGAACCGATTCTCCCCATTGAAATATATATGGGGAAAATTTCAGAGGAAATAAAGATTTATTCAATGCTTTTGAAGGGACTACTCCAATCTCTTCTTTATGAGGATTTTTCGCAAGTAAAAAAAATCGCATTATTGATGGGAAAAAACCCGCCAGAACCTGAAAATGCAGATTGGATATTAATTTTTGGAGATGACGCAATAGAAACCACACTTCAAGCGCCTTTTATTTATCTAAACAAGAATTTGCTCCCGAAAGAACCATTTATGGTCATGGAATTTGAAATTGGTGGTAAAAGCATTTTATCAGACGATGAAATTGATCGCGAAATCCTAAAAAAACAGAGAAAGTTAAGGGCAAAGATTGAGAAATTAGAAGAAAAATTAACACTTTTTCAAAATTCCCTTTCAGAAAAAGATTTGGAAGAAGAAAAAAACTTGCTCATATTAGAAGCAAAAAAGAAAACAGCCCATAAAATTCAAAAAATCCGCACTAAGATTGAAAAAACCCAATATCAAGTAAGAATGAATAATGAAATTCGGAAAATTAAACAGCAGAGACCAAAATTAGTCCCTAATCCAAATATAATTCGAATTCCTACAGCGGGGATGTTCGGACTTGATTTCCTTAAGTTTCTTCAAACACAATGGTCCAAAAAGCAAGCTCCCGCGTTAAACATGGCAATATTTCAATTAAATCCTTACTATCAATTTCCTACCGTTCAGAAAAAATGGCAGAAGAACTTGCTGATAGAAATAAAAACTGCTTTAGAGACAACTATGCAAGAAATTACTGATCCATTACTTCCACAAATAAACAAGAAACTTAAGCAGATAAATAATGAATATCAAAAAAAGATTGCCGAATTGAAAAAGTGGGAGATTCTTACTCAAAAAAAAATAGAAACAGACTTTGAACCAAAAATAAAGGCTGCCAAAATTGCCTTAGAAAAACTGAAAAAAGAGAAAAAAAGAGAACAAAAATTGAGAATGAAAGAAAAATTCAAAAAGATTTATTTTCTGAAAGGAAAATCGACTCAGAAAGAAGAAATGAAAGAAAGTATGAATCCAGAATCAATTGAGGTGAATAATAATGAAGAATGAAAAAATAATTTCCAGTTTTAATACTATTTTTGAATCTACCAAATCCTATAATGAAACTGGAGAATTTCCATATGAAATTTTTCAAACACCATTTTGTAATTTAACCATTGACACGGCTGCCTTTCAAGAAATCTGGTTGAAATTATTCCCATTTTTTATGAATACTAATGTGAACTCATTAGATTTATTCGTTTCAACTCAGGGGGAAATAATCGATGCTTATATGATTAAAGCCACTGCAGATGGATTATTAGAAGCGTTGATTCCTATAAATAAAAAAGAATTTGCAGAAGAACTGATTGACATATCTTTGACACAAAATAATAATTTAAATTTATCAAAGGGTATTTACGAGAAATTAGCTCCCAAAATTAAGAAGAAATACCAAATCAGTCTGGGGAATATTCGAATTTATTCTCAAACTTTTATCACTCGATTTCTTGAGATAAATCACGCAGCGGTATCCCAAAATGTTGATCTAATCGAAACTATTATAGATTATTTTCTATTATTTCTGAAAGCGCGTGGAAATGATAGATTTTTTGATTTTAATGATATCTGTTTTGATTGTTTTCCTGCTACAGATTTTACCAGATTTCTCGATGGACTTGCCGGAACGTTTAAGAAAAAAATTAATTCTAAAATTAAAGAATCTCTGAAATTATTCTTAAAATCATGCATTCCTCAGAAAAAATTTACGGTTTCTTTCCAAACTGAGCG
>CAYRPF010000117.1:0-4296 GCA_964426185.1 uncultured archaeon
CTCGATATTCTTGGAACGTCATTTGGTGATTAGGGAAAATTTGATCTCTCTCAATTTGCCAATAATTGAACAATAAATATTTGCCCATTTCACCAAAAAGTCGAGTTCCATCTCTATTTGACCGCTGTTTTCCTTTTTATTTTTCTAATGATTCAAATGCTTTATCTACAAGAAAACATTGAGACAAATATGGAATTAACTTCAGAAAATATCAAGAAAATCATAGAAAACGATTGTCAATTACCCCCCGAAGAGAGTATTGAGAATATTACACCTTTACTCATTCCAAAATTAGGGTTTCCAGATTCAGATTCACGCGAAGGCGCTTTAGAAATTCTATATACTTGGATTATGGAAGGAAAATATTCAGATACTGCTCTTATTCAATTGGGAGACCAATTTTGCGATTTGATTCAAACCAATGTTGGTACTTTTGGTGAAGATTCCACATTTCTGCGAGCTTTTTCAGCATTAGAAATCTGTGGGATTTTGAAATTCGATGATGAATGTGCTTTAGGAAATGTTGAAAACCGAATAAGTTTTTTATCCCCAGAAATCTTTACACGATGGTTGGAAAAAGCGATGAATTACTATCGCCAAGAAAAGGATTATCGTTCTTTTATTCCAGAGAAAGGATGGGCCCATTCAATCGCTCACGGTGCTGATTTGTTCCGTGATTTTTTGAAACATCATTTAATCCGAAAAACAGACGTCATTCAAATATTAGATTTACTCCTAGAAAAAGCATTTTCTTCAAATAATTTACTTCTGAAAGGGAAAGAAGATGCAAGGATTGCAACAGCTTTTTACACGGGGTTGCTACATCAAGATCTTTTATTTACAGACATACAATCATTATTTAACAAATTTATGACATCCTACAAAAATAAAGGCTGGTTTACCTGGGCTCAAGAACCCTCTGCTTCAAATGGATTTCTAAATGGAGAGCGTTTTATTTATGACCTATACTTTATGTTAAAATTTGGAATTTCACGAAAAGGTAGTCGGAGTGTTCCATATTATGAACAACAGATTCAATTTCGTGAAGAACTGATTTTACTTTTAGAGAATTTCATTCAAATTTTGGACAATGGCTCATTCTACTTATTTCCCTCCACACATTAAGTCAAACTGTGACTTTTTACTTAAAGCCATGAAATGGAGTTTCTTTTTTCCAAAATGACCTCAATATAGGAGATAACTCTGAAATTTCACTGAAAGGTGTAATATTCCACTCTGGGGGAAAAAGCGAAGCGTAAAAAGGAAGTGAGAATCTATTTCCGATCAACAGTACTATCCCTCGATCTTTGTCAGAGCGAAAAATGCGCCCTGCAGCTTGGATTACCCGTGTCATTCCCGGATTTCGATAGGCATATTCAAAACCCTTTTTCATAGTCTGTTGAAAGTAGTTTTTTATCAATTCTTGCTCAAAATTATAGGAAGGTAGCCCTGGGCCAATAATAAAAACTCCGATACCCATATCACCTTCATAATCAACACCTTCGCTGAATATTCCACCATGAACACCACATAGCAGATAACCTTGATTCATACTGATATGCTCTTTCAAATAAGAAAGCGAACTCTTTAGAGATTTTTGCTTAGGCAAAGGAGTGCGGAGTAACTTCAACACCTTTCTTCTTTCTCGTTCAGACATAGTTCTTTCTTGCTTAATTAATGAAACGGGAAGATTAAACTGCTGCAAATAATGATAGACTTCATCTAAAAAGGAAAAACTAGGGAAAAAAGCCAGATAATTACCGGGATGGACAGAAAGAGTCGTGAAGATTAAATCCGCTATTTTTGAATATGTTCCTTCCCGATGTTCATAGCGAGTAGATATACCAGTGAAATTTAGAATCAGACGATTTTTTGGGGAAAAAGGAGAAGAATAACGGAGATATAAAGCATTTTTGGGAAATCCCAACATCTTTCGATAGTATTCAGATGGAGTTAAGGTGGCAGATTGGGCAATTACGGAATAAAACCCCTGCATTTGCTTTTGCAACTCACGATGGGCAGATTTACAAAAAATTTGCAAACGACGCTCGGCAGGATAATAAAGCAACTGATATTCCGCTTCATTGAGTGATTTTAGTAATCGGACAAAAAATGAAAAAGAACGGGTAAAAGTCAAAAAAAGATCATCGGGTCTGATGATTTGCTCCACATCTTGCCCTAATGCTTTAATATATTGAAAAATTACCTTATCAAATGCTTGATTCCATTGCTTAAATTGCCGTTCATCCACTTTAACCGGAATTACTCGCTGATCATGATACGATTTGAGCGCGGAATGCATTTGCTTAAAATAAGATAATAAGTTAACCATCTGGTTTTTTAACATTTCTTTGATTTCAGGCACCAAGGATTGCTTTTCAATAAAAAATTTCACCTCTTTGGCTTCAGTATAAATTATTGAAGGAGAATAATAATCCCGCGCCCGATCAGGAAGATTATGGGCTTCATCAATCAAAATAATACAATCATCATGTGTATCTTCGAAATAGCGTTGCAATCGAACTTGGGGATTGAAAACGTAATTATAATCACCTACTATAACATCACACTCCAAAGATGAATCTAATGCCAGTTCAAAGGGACATAAACGTTCTTTACGCGCGATTTTTCGAATATATGGCGCCTGTAGAACTGGATGTTTCAATAAATTCTTAATTACAGGAATAACTTTTTCTTCTTGATAATTTGAGATAAATGGACAGAAATGAGGATCGCATAGATAAGTGTCATTAATGCACATTTTTTCTTTGGCTGTTAGCACCACAGCATGAAACTGAGCTTTCTGCTTACTCATTATGCGTAGAGTGTCTGAATAAATTTTCTGCTGCGTGGTTTTAGAAGTGACAATAAATAAACGCAAATTAGAAGCAATGGCATAACGTAGAGAGGGAATTAAAGATCCCACTGTTTTACCTAATCCCGTTGGTGCATTCAATATAACATTTTTGCGTATTTTTAAAGCTTCGGAAATTTTTTCCATCATTTCTTCTTGATAAGGTCGATAACTGGGAAAGGGAAAAATAATTGATTCTTCTCTCGTGCGGAGCTGTTTCTTCTTCTTCTCTTCTTCTTGCCAAAGGTCTAATATTGCATCACATTGCTCCACAATATATTTTTTTTGATTCTCATAAGAAACGTCCACAATTTGGGTATGTTCAGTTCCAATCTCCATCACCACCAATTGTGGTATAATCTCATGATGAGGAAAATCGTGTTTAAAAATATGGGCATAAATCAACAATTGCCGTCGATAGCCAGTAAACAATTTAGATTGTGGATTTTGATTGTAAAGTGAAAGATCCACTACAGATTTTATTTCTTGTACCACGATTTTTTTTGCGGTAATCTGGACAGAATCTGCCCGACCTGTAATAATAAAGTGCCAACCTTTGTGATTTACATTATATTTAACCGTTTTTTCATTTTTAACAGAAATTCTTGGAGATGAATCTAATTTCAGCGCATTAGATTGAAATTGTTGGTGTAACTCTCGCCCTTGATTGGCACGAGCGGTTCGAGAGATAGGTATGCCACTAAATTGACCCATCTTAACAACGGGCAGAAAAACCAAATCTTTTACCGATATATGGTATTCCCTTTTCTCTAAATTAGCCCGCATTAATAATTTCCTCATAATTGTAAAATAAATATGATTATTAAAGGTGCATCGTTCTTAAGACAATGGGCAATTTGGTTTATTAAAATCCATTTAGGTAGTGCATTAGGCCTAGTTACAATCATGCAGATAAGTGTACCAATTCCATTAAGTGAAAATTTCCATAATTTTTTTAAAATATGCCACTTTAGGCTAATTATTCCGAAAACTTGGGAGATTGGTCTAGCTTGGTATGATAGCTGGTTTGGGACCAGCAGGCCGGGAGTTCAAATCTCTCATCTCCCATTATCTACGACTTGTTTTTGGTGAAGATTTAAAATTTTTCCATGTTTTCGGCCAATAATTTGCTCAGTTTATGTTCTTTGCCGAGTTTTTCGATGAGAAAGTGTTTTTCGGGGTTGATAATGCTGTGCGAGATCGATGAGTTCTGAGATGGAAGGGATATGAAAGAGCGTTATCACTCAGCATTTCTGCCAAGGATTCCAGATGTGTGAAAAGATTTGATTTTGAGAAAGAGAATTTCATTGAAAAATTCCCAAGCTTCAAATTCAGAACTTTTTAAAATATATATATAACTTGAGCAGATATTAGATCAAAATGTCAGAATATGTATGGCCTATGATTTACGAATTTGCTGTTGGGATATTTATTGGCAGTAT
>CAYRPF010000117.1:4396-5933 GCA_964426185.1 uncultured archaeon
TTATTGGGTATTAACCAGTGTTTACATCATATATACCTTAATAACTGGATTATTTAAAGAAGATTTATCCCCTGGTATTTGGATTTTCTTAGTTGTATTAGCATTGATTGTTGATATCTATATTTTTATTGGTAGTTTTCGAATGATTCGGAAATTGTCTGATCGGGTGGATAAAATCTTTGTTCTATTTATTTTATTAGCACCCATTTTTCTGTTTTTCGTATATGTATTCTTCTTCATAGATATTGTTCAAGGTGCAAATTTTACTATTTTCTATTATTTCGCATGGATGACGGGATTTATTGCCGCGATTTTACTGTATTTGGGAGTAATAAGGCCTAAATCCATAGAAGATCGTTTGAGAAAATAGTTCATCTTTTTTTAATTTTTTTTTATACCCTAAATTCCGTTTTACTGAATTGTGAACGTAATAGCATCCCTTGATTTATCTTGCTCTACCATTTCACTATAATAGGATGCTACATGTCGGCTCTTTGGTGCTTGATAGTAATGTAAATCCCATAATATTATTAGAAAATGATAAAAAAAAAATTTAGGTAATAATTTTTATCTTTACCTTTTGATCCATCCTTAATGCTTTTTAGATCCACATCTTGAGCAATTAAATAAGTAAGTTCATAGAACTGATTTAGGTGTTTGATGATCTCGATAAATTGCTACTACTTTTTTCAATTGATCAGGAATTTGAATGCCTTGGGGGCATTTATCTAAACATTGCATGCATTCAATACAGAGTTGAGCAGCACCATTATTCGGCTTGTCTTCTAATTCTTCTGGAGTTTGGGCAAAAGAATCAAACCACCCTTGCATAGATTCAGCAGAACCAGTCCAAGCTGCTTCATTTAATACCCGTAGATTCATTGGGATATTCACACCAGAGGGACAAGGCATGCAATATTCGCACCGAGTGCAAGGGACTACAAAGAGGTTCTGAAAAGAAGAGCGTAATCGTTTAATGACTTCAAATTCTTCTGGATTCATGGAATTTGGCTCAGATCGGTTGGCTGATGCAACATTTTCAAGAATCATTGCTTCAGTGTTCATTCCACTGAGAACAACCTTAACTTCTGGATAATTCCATACGAATTGCAGCGCCCATTCCGCCAGGGTTCTTTTAACTGGTGCATTCTCAAGAATCTTTTTTGTCTCTTCCGTTTCTCGGACCAATTTTCCCCCCAACAGCGGCTCCATCACAATCACTGGTATACTTTTGGAACCAGCATACTTTAAACCCTTTTCTGTAGCTTGAGAATTTACATCCATATAATTGAACTGAATCTGACAAGCGTCCCACGGGTATGCATCTAAAATTTCACAGAATGTTTTATAATTTCCATGAAATGAGAAACCGATGTGGTTAATTAGACCATCATTCTTAGCTTTTTCAGCGGCTTCAAGAATTTTCAACTTTTTTACCTGTTCAAAGCGCAATTTATTCAGAGCATGAAGTAAATATAAATCAATGTGATCGGTTTGCAATTTTTCCAATTGCAAGCGTAAATAATTCTCAAAATCA
>CAYRPF010000118.1:0-5919 GCA_964426185.1 uncultured archaeon
TTTTTTGAATTGGAGTCGCCATGAGTCCCACGCGCCCCCTAAAAAGGCGGCTCAGTTGTATGAGGTTTTACCATTAAGCTTACCTCCGTCGCACAAGAAAAGAAAAGATATTATATGGATAGTTGATATGAAATTGGCCTAAGTATTTAAATAATTGAATATATAAACGAAAAGTATGAGATTAATCGTTCCAACGCGATAAATAATATAAATTGCAGTTTAAACATCATTCTAGGATCTTTAGGTTCAAAAATCTTCTCAATTCGCATTTTTCGCGCAGATTTAGAAAGATCTATGGTGTTAGAACTCATCATCAATTCAACATATTTCTTAGAAGTTAAGAAAAATCTATGTGGAAGGATATTTATATCTTCCGCTATATATTCCAAAAAACCATTTGCAGTGCAAACCAGCAAAAAAAAAAGAAAAAAATTTCGAAAAAAGAATAGTTATACTCGCCAGCGCATATAAGCTGGTCCTAAGAAGCAGATACATAATGCAGGAACTAAAACAAACAATCCTCCCCAGCCTTGAGTAAATACTTCCAATATTATACCTAATAAGAGCATTTTTGGTAAGCGTAATTTTCCGAGTACTACGATATCGTTTACCAAAAAGTTGTAATCTCTAGCTGCAATTTTCTTTGAAAAAGGTAATACAAAAAAGAAGATCAGTAAACCCGACAGAATCGCACCAATCATCATCCAGATTCCAGAACCAATCGCCGCATTTCCGATATTTCCTCCGATATTTCTATTCAGTGCAATTCCACCAATTAATGCTATTATACCCGCAATCAGATAAACGAGGATATTTCCTATCAACACAAGCCATGACCACTTCCCCGTAAAGACTACGTATTTTTCGATAGTATTCCAGACATTTTTGTTGGTATTCTCATAGGAAATCATACCAGGTGCATCAGCAGTATTAATTTTGGTGTTAGCATCTGCTTGGGATTCCATATCAAATCCACATTGACTGCATATGCTTTTTCCTTCTAATATTGCCCCACAATTGGGACAAAATTTCTGTTCTGTTGACATACATATCACTTAATATAACAATATTTAGCTGTTTTTAACAGTATTTTCATACGTTAATGGTTCTAAAATGCTTTAATTTCTTTTAAAAGTTACCTCAATTCTCCGATAGAAAAAAAGGAGGTTATCATATTGCTGAGGTGAAATTCTTACTCCCTCTGGAAGAATTCCTGCCGGAGAGAAGGAAAATTTTTTTAGGAGCTTAATACTGGCGATATTTTCTTGTAAAACTTCCGCAAATAGAATCTGAATATTGCTATTTTCATCCCGAATTTTTTGTAAAAGAGATTCCATCAAGAGCGTGCCAATTCCTCTTCGTTGATATTCCGGATGAACTTGATAAGACAAAAGACTGATATGATTCAATAAATCCTCGGTTCTTGGCAAGGCATAGATATTTCCAACAAGTTGATCTTCGTATTTAGCAACTAAATAAATGGAATCGGGTTGATCATGTAAAAAATCTAGAAAATTTCGCATTTCTTCTCGAGAAATTGGTCTTTTGCGGGCCATCCAATGAGAATGTGATATTTCTTGATTATGCAATTTAATATTTTCATCAAAATCATCTGATGTGATTGGTTGTATTTTTATTTGTTCCATGCGGTTTGGATTCCTTTTTTTGTCAGTATTTTTGAAGTAAAATTAAAGAACAAATCATGTGCCCGAGTAAAAAGATGCTTTCTTCAATCTATCGATTTCTTTGGCAAAGAGTGTACGAAATGGGAATTGAACTTTAATTTTGAATTCCAATTTCTGTTGGTTAAGTCGATTAATTAAATTTTCTGCTTCGGTTCTTGTATCAAAATGAAACTCTTCCGAACCGCCATGTGGCTTGGATAAAATTATCCCGTATTTTACATTAAAATTATTGCTCACAATCAGAGATTATCTCTATCTGTATAAAATTTTCGTTATCAATGGCCTAATATTCCGATTCTGGGGGAGAACCAATCCATATAATGGTATTTTTAACTGACCTCAAATTTGATATGCGTTGAAAAGATTTACGTGTTAGGCACTTGCAAAAGCTTTTTGAGCCTACCAACATCTTGATGTCATATGCCTCGATATTTTTCTACTCCCAAATATGTAACGATCGATCTGTTTGGAAAGGTGGGAGTAGGAAAAACAACCATATTTAATCATTTTGCAGGGGATCGCTTGTTAAAAGATGGGGGAAATCTTTCCTATGATTATAGAATTTACTTTGCAAGATGTTGGATTTTACCACGAAGATGGGAGCATACAATGGTATTTTTAACTGACCCTAAATTGGATATGCGCTGGAAAGATTTACGCGTTAGGCATTTGCAAAAGCTTTTTGAGCCTACCAACATCTTGATGATAGTTACAGATAGTACACGGGAGGATGTACTTGCAGTTAGGGAATCATTTAGTATGTATCCTAAAATTAAGCGAAAACTTATCATTTTTGTAATCGCAAATCAACAAGATCTTCCTGGACGTTTACCACTTTCTGAAATTAAAGAAATACTTCAAATGAAAGATGTAATTGGGATTAATGCCACCGATCCTGCATGTATACCCGTTTTAGAAAAATTCTTTGAAACGGCAGTGTTACGGTATTTTTCCATGTTAGCTAAAAAAGGCCAAGCAATGATGGTGTTGGATGAAGAAGAAATCGGGTTTGGTGCAAAAATAAAACAGAAAGAAAAAAAAGAAGGGAGATTCTCACATCGAATCCAACAAATTAAAGAAAAATTAGATAAAAATAGAAAATAAAAAAACAATCTAAATTTGATCTGTTCTTTTTTACTTTCCAGCAAGCATGGCTGCAATATCGCCTTGAACGGAATCAATCGGCATAATATTGAATTTCTCGACCAGTACTTTTGCAACATTTTCAGATAAGAACGCAGGAAGAGTGGGACCTAATCGAATGTTTTTCACACCCAAATAAAGTAATGCCAGCAGCACTATTACAGCTTTTTGTTCGTACCAGGCAATATCAAATGAGATAGGCAGATCGTTTATAGATTCGGTTTCAAATATTTCGGCTAACTTCAAAGCCACAACTGCTAAAGAGTAGGAGTCATTGCACTGTCCCGCATCAATTACCCGGGGAATTCCTCCGATGTCTCCCAAATCCAACTTATTATACCTATATTTAGCGCACCCAGCAGTTAAAATTATTGTATCATTCGGTAGATTTTTCGCAACCTCGGTATAATACTGGCGACTTTTCATTCTTCCATCACATCCTGCCATTACAATAAATCGGCGTAAGGCTCCACTTTTGATAGCATCAATTATTTTATCCGCTACCCCAAGAATTGATTCATGGGCAAAACCTGTCATCACGGTTCCGTCTTCTATTTGTGTGGGGCTTGGAAGTTTTAATGCCAGATTTATTAATTCAGAGAAGTCTTTCGGTTGATTTCCTCTCCTATCTGAGATCCGTTTGAGACCTTTAAAGCCAACTGCACCTGTGACAAAAACCCGGTCTTTATAACTCTTTTTAGGTGGGACCAAGCAGTTTGTCGTCATCAAAATGGCACCATTGAATGATTCAAATTCTTTAGTTTGATGCCACCATGATCCTCCATAATTTCCAACTAAATGGGGGTATTTTCTCAATTCTGGATAGCCATGTGCCGGGAGCATTTCACCATGAGTATAAATATTGATCCCCTTATCTTTTGTTTGTTCGAGTAATTCATATAAATCTCGTAAATCATGACCGCTCACCAAAATGGCTGGACCTTTTTTTACGCCAAGATTTACTTTTGTGGGTGTTGGATGCCCATAGGTGCTAGTGTTTGCCTCATCAAGCAATGCCATTCCTTTTACACCGAATTCACCCACTTTCATCACGATTCCCACCCAATCATCCACAGATAAGGATTCATCCTGCATTTGAACAAGGGTTTTTTCTAAAAATTGATAAATTTCAGGATTTTCATATCCCAAAACCATGGCATGTTCCAAATAAGCTGCCAATCCCTTCAATCCAATAATTGCAAGATCCTTTAAAGAGCGAAGATCTACATCAAACATAGACAGCGGATCTTGCATCTTTCCCTTTAAAACTAAAGCATCTAAGTTTTCTTCAGTGATATTATCTTCCCATTCGGTCCATTGAGGGGCGTTTTCCACACCATCCAATTTTTTAGAACCGCTGGCAAGTTTTTCTCGGATTTTTTCCTTCAAAGTCTTTCGAAGTTCGATTCCTTGCTTTATCTGGTTCAAAAACCATTTATTGTCGAAGTTGGCATTCGTTATTGTGGCAAATAGCGTTTTTATAATATGATGAGATCCTGCAGTAGTTTCTAACTGCACTTTTCGAGCCAGTTCATTCCAATAAGCCATTTGCTTGCATACAAATAAGGCTAAATAATGCAAATTTGTCGTATCAGAGGGCTTTCCACAAACGCCTCGTATGGTACATCCCTTGTTATTCAAAGCCTCTTGGCATTGATAACAAAACATTTTTTGTTCCATGGTAGTTGACCTTTGCTTTTAGTTAACTTAAGTCTATGTGTCATATGTTTTCTTAAAATTTTATCACTATTGTTTACTTCTAAAAGTAAATTTTGCCTATTTCTTCTATCCAATAACTCATTAATGAAACTGGGCATTTGATCCCATTTTTTTCCTTTCCAATGTATAGGGTTCCGTGTGTTAGAATACAATAATGTAACGGGTCCTGCCCTTCTTATTGAAAGAGTTTTTCTTCCTTACTTGATTTTTTTTTTAATCTTCTCCTTTTTCTATTTACCTAACATTTCAGCAGGAAGAGAAGAAGTTATCGCACTCTTACATTTCTCTATCCAATTGCTTATATAACTCCTCACTGGTTCTTCAATTCTTTTTGATTCAATCTTTGAAATTTCTCTCTTCGTTGGTCTTGAAGCTGAATTAATGATATTTTGGGATTTTTCTCCAGGTAGGTGAACCATGAGCAGGTTGCCGTAAAGATTAGTTTTCCATTCGATTTTCTGGGTTTCATCGGCATTTTTCAGTTTCATCTTCACATTATACCCCTTCCTTAGCTTTTTCAGCACAAATTTACTTTGATCAGCCGATTTTAACTGAATTTGCCATTTCTTCGTATATAATCGACATTTAAACAAGTTTTCATCAAAAATTTCTGCGAATTTTACCATTTTGCTGAAAATCAAATTGTAATTATGTTCAAACATCAAATTTTCCAGCTGCTCTAAACTTTCTACTGGATCTATCATATATACTGAATAATAATCTAAATATGATTTGAGTAGTTGATTAAGAGCCCGCTGGAATCCTGCCGACTTTGATTCATTTTCTTCTTCCGCAGAAAGAACTTCTTTTGTGCTTCTGTCTACTATTTCTGCTGATTTTCCTTCATACCCGCTGATTTTAAGTTCAAATCGATTTGTAATCAAACGTGAATACCTTTTGGTCGGATGTGCCATGATTTCAGCAAAATCTTCCAAATTTCTCTTTATTATTGGTTCGCGGCTGTGCTGAATAAAACCTGCCCAATTTCTCATTTTCATATCGAAATATAGCAGTTGTAAAGATTGTTGTTTCTTTTTACGCTCTTCCAAAGGCAATCTCCATGCTTCGAGTAAGGAATCCCCTCGAATTTGCACACAATTATCGTGGGAAGCTAATCTCAAACCGGTTATTAAACTAAGGAAAAAGCCAAAAATGATAAATCCCCATAAAATATAAGGAGAAAGGGGGGTTCGATTCATTTGCCAGTAAACTAATCCAAATATCGACCCAAAGATAACCAATTCAATCATTAGGAAAAAGGTTTTTTTGCGCTTATTCTGGGGCATAATTAATATTTATTCTGTGAATTTTTAAATGTCTGTTAAGTTTTAAATGCAGTTAATTAACAAAGGTACGAAATCAGTTAGATTGG
>CAYRPF010000119.1:0-5910 GCA_964426185.1 uncultured archaeon
CATAAAGAACCGAATAAATACATATCGTCCTTTACCATCATAAGTCGATACTCTTTTCCCTTTGGAAACGATATGAGTTTCGTTAAATGGAACAACGGTATTTCCTCTTAATATAATTAAGCCGATTATCATTAAAATTGCCACGATTACAACAACAACAGTTGTTATTGTACCTGAATTTGATTGAAATAACATTTTTTTATATATCCTCGTGTTTTAATATATAACTATTGAACATGGTCTATAAAATCCACTAATCTTTCGTCGGAATTTTTGTATGACCTTTCTTCAATTTAAGTAGATAACTGGGTGTACCTATTTAAACATAATGTCTACTTTAAAAAGAACAATTTCAATTAATTCAGCTTGTTGGCATTCTTTTCAAGCAGATACCATTTCATTCTTTTTCCAAACAGTGCTTTCAATGTTCCTATATTTACATGATACAATATTGTGCCCCCATACAGAAATGTGCTTAATATTAATTTGGGAATTAGATGTTTTTTTTTATTTCGAAAAAGCACCAAACTGCTGGTAAAAAATGAAATTTGCGAAAGCAAAAAGACGATTAATAGGTTCAAAAATATCAAAATTAAAGGAAGTGGTGGAAGATAAGGATTGGGAATAATTAACTGCAAAAATCCGAAAATTATTAATAAAGCGAGTAAAAAAGGATAGATGTATCCGGAAACGAATATTAGGACGGAAATTTTATCTATTAACTTTGTTTTTTTAGATTTCCAAACCGCCATGCAATTTCTTCTAAATACAGATACATTCCCGAATGCCCATCGTTTTTGTTGCTTATATGTGTCTTCTAAAGTAAATGGGGCTTCACATTCAACAATTACATCTTCAAGATAGAGCATCTTCTTACCCCGTTTAATTAACTCTAATGAAGCTTCTGCATCTTCAGTGAGACTGCCTTCTCTCCAACCCCCAATTTCTTCAATTGCGGATTTTCGTATGACATAACCAGATCCACCTATATATGAATTTGCCCCAATTGCTTTTAAAAACGGATATGCGGCATAATGGGTGAAAAAACTAATTGTGCCCCCAAGAAGACTGTATAAATTTTGGTCCAAGTTATGAATCTTCCAACGAGCTTGAGTGAGTATAAGTGAACTGTCGTTTTCTAAAGGATAGAGCATTTTTCGGAGAAAATTTGGCTGTGGAAGAAAATCTGAATCAAAAACGGCGATATATTTACCTTTAGATAGGGGCATCATGGCATTTAAATTTCCGGATTTGAATCCAATATTATTTCCTCTTCTACTTATCGTGATTATATCAGGATTTTTTGCTGCAAATTTGTCAAGTTCGGTTTGTACATGAGTATCATCACTATCATCACCTATGATTATCTGCATTTTATTTTTAGGATAGTCAAAATTAAAACAACATTTAGCACATTGGATTGCAGCTAATTCATTTCGGGTAGGAATCTGAATGGTAACAAAAGGCTCGAAACCATTATCTAATAATGGAGTTTCATGGTCTCTTCTGAAACAAGCAACTAAAGCCATCGATAGGTATAAAATAGTATGAAGGAGAACTAAAATTAAAATACCATAAAAAAAGATATTGAAAATTTGATGAAAAATCAATTGTTCATAAAAACCAGAAACAATTCCGTAAATTACTTGAGGTTTTAGATTAAGAATAAGCCTATCTTTCAAGTTTAATAAGAAACAATTGTATTTGAGTGAAGTTATCATAATTTTATCCCTCATAAAAAAGAAATTCACGCTTCTATATCGAGATCTAATGGCACTTGGCTGTTTCCTTGTTTTTCAATCATATACCAAGGAATTTTCCTATTGAACAAGCCACTATATATTCCAATGTTGACATATATGAGTAAACCAATTCCAATTGTAAATGTTCCGAAGAGGAACTTTGGAATTAATTTCTGCTGTTTTTTCTCAATTAATACTAAGGAACTCGCAATTAAGGCACCACTTGTAACTAATGTTGACCCAATTGTTCCCAAAATAAAGCCAATTAGATTAAAAGGAGGTGCAATTGGATTGGGAATAACATTACTGATTAATCCCCAAATAATTAAAAACAGCAAAAAATAAGGGTACAAATAACCAGTTGTGAATATAGAAGCGCTTATCTTTTTTCTTTTATTAATATTGGGTGATTTCCATATTTTTAGTAGATTCCGCTTAAATGCAGTAATATTTCCAGAAGCCCATCTTTTTTGCTGTAGGATTAAATCTTTAAACTTGAAAGGTGCTTCGCATTCAACTAAAACATCAGGAATATAATCTATTGTCTTTCCATTTTTGATGAATTCCAAACTAGCCTCAATATCTTCTGTTAAACTACCCACACGCCATCCTCCAATAGACTCTAAATGAGATTTTTTTGTAATATGTCCTGAACCACAAATAAATGCGCTTCCCCCAATATGCTGCATAAAGGGAATTGCAATGTAGTGAGTTACATAGGCAGTCATTCCTCCCAATAAACTATAAAAATTTTGAGTTAAATTAGAGATTTTCCAGCGTGTTTGAACTGCTGCTAATTTGGGGTTATTTCGGAATGGATATAATGCTTTCTTGAGAAAATTTCTTGGAGGTAAGAAATCAGAATCAAAAATTGCTATAAAATCCCCCTTAGTAAATTTAAGCATAAAATTTAAATTTCCTGGCTTAAATCCCTCGTTACTTCCACGACGAGTAACTTTTATTTGATTTGGATGCTTTTGAGTAAAAATATCGATTTGCTTTGAAATTTCTGGATCGTTACTATCATCTCCAATAATTATTTCCATTTTATCTTTGGGATAATCAAAATTAAGACAAGCAAGTGCACAATTAATTGCAGCAAGTTCATTATATGTGGGAATTTGGATAGTAACAAATGGTGCTTCATCAAGATTAATTGATGGGCTTTCAACTTTAGGTTTATTATATGCAATAATTCCCATAATTAAATAAATAGTGGATAAAATCACTACGAATGAGAAAGAAATTTGAATCAAGATGTTCAATATCTTGTGAATACGAATTAACCAAGGGACATAAGTAGAATAATTAAGAAAATTAAAAATTGAGTATTTAATTAAGTATAACGGGCAAAATACATAAGAGAATGCATAGAATAACGAGCTATTTGTAAAATTCATAAAAACTCACTTTATTGCATCATAAGAACTTTACTATATAGTAAAATTCTTATCTTTAAAACATATAATTAATTTTTTAATATAAAAATTGGGTAAGAAAATTGCAATTAACGTTTAAGATAGATTGAAACAATATCACCATCTTTTAAAATATGTTCCATAGAATTGAACTTTTGACCAGGATGTTTAGCAGATGGTCCCCAAATAAGCGCATAGCGATAATTTTGAACAAAAGTTTTATGCAACTTAATGCACAAGCGTTCGATTGAATCTCCTTCTTTTAAAATAATTGGTTCATCCTTATCAACTTCTTTTCCAGGAGGCTTCAAGTAAACACGGATTAGATGTAGTTGCAGAAAAATTTGATGGCGTAGATCATCAATATGTTGATTATTTAAGGCAGATATTTTTATCCAGTTATTATGTCCAATTATTTCGCTAATTTGTTCATTCGTATATTCGTGTTGTTCTAAGTCTGACTTGTTGATTACTACAAATTCTGAAATATATTTCCGATTACCCAACACGTGATCAATAAGTTGGTCTGCAGTGATATTTGGCTCAAAGAAGTAAACTGCCGCGTTACTGTATCCCAATTCATTCATCAACGCCTTTACTTCATCTTGATCCATTATCTGTTTACCATTATACGTAAATCCAATTCCCCCGCGTGTTCTGGGTTTAATTTGAATTCTGGGTGGTTTTTGATTCAATCTTATACCGGCATCATATAATTCTTTTCGAATTTGAAAAAGATGCTCAAAATCAATCTTTCCGTTGTACTGAAAAGCAATCAATATTAATATCAAATCAGCATTACGGGCAGCAGCAATAATTTCACGACCTCGACCTTTTCCCGCTGCGGCGCCTAAAATAATTCCGGGAAGGTCGATCAGCTGAATTTGAGCATCTTCTATTTTCATCATACCCGGTATAGCTTGCAATGTGGTAAAATCGTAGGAGGCTACTTTAGAATTGGTATTTCCTCTGGTTAATAGATTTAAGAGAGAGGATTTTCCCACACTAGGAAAGCCAATGAAAGCCACTTGAGCATCCCCTGTTTTTTTAACTCCGAAACCTGAACCTCCACCCTTTTTGGAACTGGCAATTTTTAGCAAGTCATTACGTAGTTTGGCAATTTGGGCTTTAGTGTAGTTGATGGCTTTTTGGGTTGCTTTATTCTTTTGGGTTCTAGCTAATCTTTCTTCAAATTCTCGGATTTTTTCTTCAATTTTTTCGCTGATGGACCGGCCGCCTCCTATTTCCTAACTGGTAGTTACAATCAAAAGTAATACATTCTCAAAAAATTTTTACCTCTGGCTTTATTGCTTTTATTGTTGGGAGTTTTACATGAATATTTTTTCCCCCTAGTGAACCATCAAAGAAAGGATAGCCTTTTAATAGGAGGTGAGTAATGTATAAATAACAAGGAATTATCACGGGCGAATTCATAAGCTTTAGTGATTTCTCTTGACAGAGGTTGGAAAAATGAATCTAATGAACGATATTTTTGAAGCCGATTCTGAAATTGCTGATTTAATCTTAAAAGAATTAAAACGACAAGAAGAAGGAATCGAATTAATTCCTTCTGAAAATTATACCTATCGAGCCGTTTTACAAGCAGTAGGCAGTGTTTTTACCAATAAATACTCTGAAGGTTATCCTAAAAAGCGTTATTATGGCGGGAATGAAGTAGTCGATGAAGTTGAACAAATTGCAATTGATCGTGCAAAGAAACTTTTTGGTGCCGAACATGTCAATGTCCAGCCCTATTCAGGTTCTCCCGCCAATCAAGCAGTCTATTTTGCACTGCTTAACTTAAAAGATAAATACTTAGGTTTTAATCTCACATCTGGTGGCCATTTAACCCACGGAAGTCATGTAAACTTCTCCGGTAAAAATTATACATGCGTTTCCTATGATGTAGATCCCAAAACTGAAATGCTTGACATGGACCAAGTCCGTAAATTAGCCCTTAAAGAAAAACCTAAGATGATTATCTCGGGCTTGACTGCATATCCTAGAGCCATTGATTTTAAAGCATTTCAAGAAATATGTGAAGAAGTAAATGCTTATCAGCTGGCAGATATTTCTCATATTGCTGGATTGGTGGCCGGTGGGGCCCATATGAGTCCAGTTCCCTATGCTGATGTAGTAACCACAACTACTCATAAAAGTTTGCGGGGACCTCGTGGAGCTATTATCATGTGCAAAACCGAAGATCGATTACACGATTTATATCACTCAAATTCCAAGAAAAATTTAGCCCAATTAATTGATTCAGCCGTTTTTCCTGGATTACAAGGTGGACCTCATGATCATGTGACAGCAGCTAAAGCCATTACTTTCAAAGAGGCAATGAAACCGGAATTCAAAGAATATGCCCAGCAAATTGTCAAAAATGCAAAAGCTCTCGCTGAAGAATTAATGGCGTTGGATATCAAACTGGTTTCCAATGGAACTGATAATCATCTGATCTTGATCGATTTACGGCCAGATGGATTAACCGGGGAAGGAAAATTAATCCAAAATGCTTTAGATTTGGCAGGAATTACCACAAACAAGAACACCGTACCCTACGAACCATCTACCCCATTTAATCCCTCCGGAATTCGATTGGGAACTCCAGCAGTTTCCAGTCGTGGCATGAAAGAATCTGAAATGAAGGTAATCGCCTCCGGAATTGCCCGTGTAATTAAATCTAAAGGGGATAAATCGGTTTGTGCCAAAGTGCACGAAGAAATTTTGGAGTTAACCAAACAATTCCC
>CAYRPF010000120.1:0-5707 GCA_964426185.1 uncultured archaeon
AACGACCCATCAATAATAATTATTGTTCATATGAATAAAGATCGAGTCGAAATTTGAATAGAACGTTGTTTTATTTGTGCATGATATCTTTTTAATTTTTTTTTTCATTAGAACCATGTTTTATAGTAATTGAAACATAAAATTGATTAAGAATTGATTCTAAAGCACAGTTTCGAGAAAAGTATGTCCTTAAGCGAAGGAAAGAAAATTAGCATCTCAAAACTAATAATAAGAAAGCATGAAGAAAAAAATTATACAAAAAAAGAAGAATTACTTCAAATTTCGATTTAAAATTTCAATTAGTTCTTGAATCGAAAATGGTTTTCGTAAAAAATCAACAAAGCCCATACTTATGTAGGATTTTATAAGATTTTCTTGCAAATATCCGCTTGTAATTATGGAGTTAATCGATATTTCGTGAGATTTCAAATGTTTAAGAACTTCTACCGCACCTTTTCCCCCTACTACGGTAAGGTCAAGAATCATTAAATCGATCGAATCTTTATTGTTATTTATATAATCTATTAATTCTTCACCCCTTGTAAAAGAAATGGTATTACCTCCAAATTTTTGGATCAATTTATTAAGAATAGCTAAAATTTCTCGTCGATCTTCTAAAATTACGATTTTTTTCCCAGAAATCTCTGAAAATTCACCTAATTCATTAATTTTTCCAGTTTTATTTAGTTTTTCGTTCTCTGCAATTCCATCCGATTTACTTGCAGGAAGATAGATTGTAAATTCGGTGAATTCACCTTCTTTAGATTCACAAGTAATTATCCCATTATGGTTTTCGATAATGGATTTACATATCGAAAGTCCAAGTCCGTTTCCTTTTGCTTTCGTCGTGAAATATTGACAGAAAATTTCATCTTGAATGGATTTGGGAATTCCTTTTCCATTATCTCTAATTATAATTCTTACGTATTTCCCTTTTGGACAGCCGGGAATTTCTTTATCTTGTTTAATGATGTAATTTTCTATGCTGCATTTTATTTCCCCATGAGAATCCATTGCTTGTTTGGCGTTTATAAGCAAATTAGAAAAAACTTGACTTAACTGGTCAAAATCAAATTCACAAAGCCAAATTTCTTTACTTGAATAGATTGTATATTTGATGGAAGTGCCCCGAAGATGAAATTGGATAATTTCTTCCAATAATTCATCCAATTTTCCAGTTTTTTTGATGGGTATTCCACCTTTGGAGAAGTTTAAAAGTTGTAGGGTAAGGTTTTTTGCTCTAACTAAAGCTATTTTGATATCCTCAATCATGATTCTATTTTCACCTTCAATTTCTTCATCCAATTCGATAAAATCGATATTTCCTTGTATTATAGAAAGAAGGTTGTTAAAATCATGAGCAATCCCACCCGCCAATAGGTTTAAGGATTGGAGATTTTTAGATTTAAAGTATTCATACTCAAGTGAAAGAATTCGATATCTTTCCACTTCGAAATAAATCAGAAACATCCCTAAAGAAATAGTAATCCCAAAAAACGAACCAAAATAAAAACCAATGATGGATAAATATTCATGATTCCGTAGAAAAGGATACCCAAATTTGAGAAAACCCCACAAAATAAAACAAATACCGGTTACTTTCTGCCCTACAGATTTTGGTAAATCTTTTCTTAAAAGCGAAAAACCTGTATTAATATAAAAAAAGCCCTGAACAAAAAAAGGGGGTATGGTAATCAAATAAAAATCAAAATCAAAAAATGTGGAGAAAAATACCCAGATGGTTATTACAACAACCAGAATTTTGGTATAATCAGCATCTTTTGTTTTAACTAACTTTTTACTTCCTATATATATGTAGTATCCGTTAAAAAGATTGAAACCTTGATTAAAAACAAGAAAAATCTGATTGTTACCATATATTTCTATTAATATTGTAACTAGTAAACGAAACGAATATAAGATCCACCCGATCAACCAATATTTAAGATAAATATCCTTAAAATGCAAATAAAGATATAAAAATACTAATATCAAAATAATAGAAGAAAAAAATACAATAATTACTGCTCCCAAGAAACTTTCTAGCAAATATCTCGCCTAAGAATAATTTAATTTTTCGTTTTTAAAATTTTAATCCTTATTAATTATATATGCTAATATCTTGTTCAAGTCTTTGGGATAGAAAGTTACGATGATTCGTGAGATTTGTTGAGGCTGGGACTAACGGGATGAAAGGTGTGGTGCTAATCAACTATGGGAAAAGAAGGAAAAAAATATTAATTTTTGAACATTTAGACTTTTAGTCTAAATGGATTGGGAATTTACTTATCACGAATAATTTGAGCATTCTGCGTTTTTTTATAGGTGATATCAATGAAAATTCGGACATCTGCCATAATTTTCAAAGCGTAAAGGCTTTCAATGATTAGAATGGCAATATCCTTAAAATCTGTTTTGAGAATATCAACTTGATCTGTGAGTAAATCAACACATGGCATTTCTTTATGGAAAAGATGGCTGCTGGGCAATCTCTTGAAAATTAAATTCGAAATAATTGGTGAAGCGTTAGGTAATCCGTCGATAAAAGTAACAGCTATTTTATGGAACGAAAAAATTTTTTCAAGAAAAATAGGTGGATTTTTACATATGAAGATAATTTTTCTTTTCGGCGCACGATAGTAAAAATTACGTTGATATTTTGGAATAAAGCTCTAAATTTGATAAAGGGAGTTATTGAAATGTAGAAATTAGGAATCCCAAACATAGAAAACGCATTATTATTTTGCCCACCACAAATTGCTCGAGTTTTTGAAACATGGGTGGAAGAGGTAGAATGCATGGAAATGGTAAAAAGATATCATGCACAAATCAAAACATTCTATTCAAATTTCGACTCGATCTTTATTAATATAAACAATAATTTTCTCTGAAAAGAATGTAACATATATTTCTAAATGCTCAAAGCATTTAGATATCTTCACCCAAAATTTAATCTAATGAAGGTAATTAATTGGTCTTTCAATTTATTATATATCTTTGCTATCTAGATTTATAAATAGAAAACCTTTTCTTTTTCTCGTTTATGTCACTTTCTTTATTATTTATAATTGAATTTCAATAAATTGGTTTTTTGGCTAAAATTCAAAATATATCTGTGCCAAAACCCTATTATTTTCAATATCTTTTAGAATTATGTGCTTTTTCTGATATTTTCAAAACATCTGAAGATAAGATTTTTATTTGACAATAGGCATTTTAACATACTACATTACGTGGCGGGAGTTAGGAAGTTATCTCGCGCCGTAAGGTTGTTCTATGAGATTGAAACATTGATGTAAACGAGACTGAGTAACATGTCAGAATCAGATAAAGAAAAACAGAAATTATATTATCCGCTACCGGAACTCGCTGAAAATGCCAGGATTAAATCTATGGATGAATATCGAGAAATTTGGAAGAAATCTGTGGAAAATCCACGTGAATTCTGGGCGGAAGAAGCTAAAATGGTCGACTGGTTTGAACCTTACACCGAAGTGTGGACCGGCTCAACTACAGATGATTTCGTGGGCAAATGGTTTGTAGGTGGAAAATTAAACGTTTGCTACAACTGTGTTGACCGTTGGGTTGAAAAGGGGTATGGAGACGCAAAATCTCTCATTTGGATGGGTGAAGATGATACTTTAAAAGAATTCTCCTTTAAAGATCTAAAAGATGCTGTCAGTAAAACGGCTAACGCCTTAAAAGAATTGGGTGTAAAAAAAGGCGACCGCGTCTGTTTATGGCTCCCTATGGTCTCCGAATTGGCAATTACTATGCTGGCTTGCGCCCGAATTGGTGCCATTCACTCTATTGTTTTTGGTGGTTTCAGCGCAGAATCAGTCAAAGATCGAATCGACGACAGTGAATGTAAAGTTTTAGTAGTCGCCGATCAAGTTATGCGTGCTGGCCGACCACGACCTATGAAAGATAATTTAAAGGGTATTATTGAAACCTGTCCGTCCATTGAACATGTCGCAGTAGTTAAAGTTACTGGGGATCCAAATGTCTATAAATATGAAAAAGACGTAGATTTCAGCGCTTTGGTGGAAAAACAATCCACAGAATGCCCGTGTGAACCCATGGATGCTGAAGATCCTTTATTCATTCTATACACCAGCGGAACTACTGGTAAACCAAAAGGTGTTGTGCACACTACTGGTGGTTATCTCGTTTACGGTATGTCTACCAACAAATATGTATGGGATTATTCATGTTTAATTGATTTAAAGGGTGCTACTCCTGAAACACGAGATGTGTGGTATTGCACTGCCGATATAGGTTGGATAACTGGGCATACCCAAATTATCTACAGCCCATTAGCTCTTGGTGCTAAAACTGTGATGTATGAAGGTGTCCCAACATGGCCACATAAAGGTCGATTTTGGGAAATTTGCGAAAAACTCGGAGTTACCCACTTCTACACCGCTCCTACTGCAATTCGTGCTTTAATGAAATACGGAGAAGAACCAGTAAACAAATTTGACCTTTCTAAAATTAAAATGCTCGGAACTGTAGGTGAGGTATGTAACTGGCCCGAATGGAAATGGTACTGGACCGTAGTCGGTAAAGGTACAACAGGTGAAAAACCAGTCGGACGACCCATTGTTGATTCCTACTGGCAAACTGAAACCGGTTCTTATATGATGGTGAATCTCGGAGCAATTACTCCTATGAAACCAGGTAGCTGCACATTCCCATTCTTTGGTATAAATCCCGTTTTATTGGATGAGGATGGAAATAAAGTAACTAAATCAATGACTCAAGCTTATTTTGCATACGATATGCCATGGCCTGGTATAATGCGCACAGTTTGGGGCGACCACGATCGATTTGTGAAGACGTATCTAACAAAATTCCCTGGACATTACTTTACCGGAGATTATGCTCAAATTGATGACGATGGTTATTATTTCATTTTGGGTCGTTCTGATGATGTAATTAAGGTATCCGGTCATCGTTTGGGTTCTGCCGAGGTAGAAGCTGCAATTAACTCTCATGAAGCAGTTGCAGAAAGTGCAGTGTGTCCTTTCCCTCATCCTGTGAAAGGATCTACTATTTTTGCTTACGTCACTTTGATGACCGGGGTAGAACCAACTGAGGAATTGAAGAAAGAAATTCAAAAACACGTTCGAGTTACTGCAGGACCTGCAGTCTATCCGGAAATTATAATGTTCTCTGAGGCTTTACCAAAGACTCGTTCTGGAAAAATTATGAGGCGTGTTTTGAAAGCAATTGCTACCCAGAGTGATATTGGAAACACCATGACTTTAGCGAATCCTGAGGTTGTACAACATTTGATCGAAGAGCGCAAGAAGCTCGGCGAGATTAAGTTCTAAAAATAGGATTATTTTTGTTTTCCTTATTTTTTTTCTCATTCTTTTTTTAAGATTTTAGTATCTTTTTATATATACCTTAAATCGATATTGAAGTGAAATGGAACATGCTTATACCAGCCCTGAACTTACTAAAAATCAGAAAAATCAAGCAGGACGTCTTCTATCCATCGACATTGTAAGGGGGATTGCTATTTTTGGAGTTTTATTCATTCATCCCATGATATTCGGTACGTGGTATCCCCGATAATATTAATAGGTACCTGGGGAGGCGGTTTTCCTTTAATATCTGCCGCAGTGAACACATATAATATTTATAATCGACTAGAGCGCGGTTATTCCTATGCTGACGCATCCAGACCCGTGTTAATCAA
>CAYRPF010000121.1:0-5702 GCA_964426185.1 uncultured archaeon
GAGAAATTCAGAAAAAATTGGAAATTGCAAAAAATTTCCTTACTAATAATATTTGATGAATTTTCAAGTCGAAGGATAAATTAGAAGATTTCTCATTTTTCTCTCGAAAGATCTTGGTTTGGGGCTTTCGAGGACGACCTAGCATATAAATTCGAATTTTTAATGTGATAAAAACTTTGTGGAAAATATCCAAAAGAAGATTCGTATGTAGAAAGACAACTTCTTCTTCGCTTTGGCAGATGATATTCTTCAAATACATAAATTAAATGAAAATTCAGAAAATAGAATAAAAAAAAGGAGTATCCAAATTGATCCTTGAATTTTGAAATTCATCTATTATTTCTAATTTTCTAAAATTTTTTCAATTGCATTGCGAATTTCTTCCACCGCGGTTCTATCTTCAATGGTAGAAATATCCCCAAGATCTTGCTGCTCTGCAATTGCTTTAATTATCCGTCTCATGACCTTTCCAGACCTTGTTTTTGGTAAGCGAGAAACCCTTAACACATCTTTAGGCGTTGCGATAGGACCGATCCCTTCCCTTATTGTTTGGATAAGCTCTTGTTTCATCTTTTCATCCCATTCAAAGCTTTCTTTCAACACAACCAACACCAATGGAACCTGTCCCTTTACAGAATGAGCGATCCCTATTACCATGTTCTCAGCTACTGCTGGGTGTGAATTAAGCAGCTCTTCAATTTCCCGAGTTCCCAATCGGTGGGCGGCCACTTTAATAACTTCATCCGCCCTTCCCAACACAAAATAATACCCATCTTCATCTTTTATTGCATAATCTCCGGTATAATAAACTTCTTTACCAGGGATCTCTTTGAAATAGGTTTTAACGAAACGTTCATCATCTCCATAAACCGTCATCATAAATCCAGGAGGAGTAGGGGGATGAGCAACTAGAAATCCTTTCTCATTTGGAGGTACGATATTTCCTTTCGCATTTACTACTTCCAAATTCCACGACCAAGTTGGAAAAGTAGGAGATCCAGGTTTTATCGGAATATTATCCACTCCGACAGGGTTGCAAAGAACAGGCCAGCCAGTTTCAGTTTGCCAATAATTATCTACAATTTCGACTTTACCCAATACTCTCTTCGCCCATTGATATGTGGGGGGATCTAACGGTTCTCCAGCAAGAAACAAATATTTTAAACAGCTGAGATCATGTTTGGTTATCCATTCTTCCGGATACTTACGCAGCATACGAAAAGCTGTAGGTGAGCTGAAAACTACATCCGCTTTCACCTTAGCAATTGTTTCAAACCAAATTCCTGGATTCTGTTCTCCATATTTACCATGAAGTGGAGTTCCGTCATAAACGATAGAAGTTATACCGGCAATCAAAGGTGCGTATATTGTATAAGAGTGACCTACAACCCACCCTATATCAGAGGTGGCAAAATACACGGAATTTTCATGACATCCGTAAAGTGAAAAGATGGAATGATAAAGTGCTACCATATATCCACCAGTATCGCGTAAAGCGCCTTTTGGTCTTCCGGTAGTACCTGAAGTATAAAGAATGTAGGATGGATGATCTGAAGGTAACTGCTCACACTCTACTTCTTTAATAGGACATTTTTCTAATTCGGTTTTCCAATCAAGATCTCGACCAGATACAGGATCATAAGATTGAATTCCGAAATTTACCACTAACACCTTAGGAACCTTATATTCTGCAATTTCTACCGCTTCATCCACGATTTCTTTCAATGGTGTGATTTTTCCAGCGCGTTTGCTGGCATCACTACAGATAATTAATTTTGGCTTGGCATCATCAATTCTTACTGCGATTGATTCTTTACTGAACCCCGCAAAAATAATTGAATGAATTAATCCAATGCGAGTGCAAGCCAATGCAGCTGCACATGCCTCAATTGACATCGGTAAATAAAATATCACCCGATCACCTTTTTTCAATCCTAAATGGAGTAAAAGCCCTGCAATTTGGTTAACCAGTTTGTATAATTCTTTGTAACTTACCATAATAAGATTATCTTCCACCGGATTTACATAAATATATGCAGGGCGGTCGGCATGAGATTCAGATAGAGCCCACCTATCAACTGCATTGTAACAGATATTTGTAGTTCCGCCTTTAAACCAACGATAAAAAGGGGGGTTGGAGGCATCGAGAATTTTCTCGGGAGGTTTAAACCAGTGCAATTTTTGGCTAATTGGGGCCCAAAATTTTTCTGGGTCGGAGATGGATAGCTGATATTCTTCTTGATATGTCATAACCAATCGTGTTAAATTTGGCGAGAAACTTTAAAAGATCTTTGTAATCTAAAATAACATAAAAATCATTCCAAATAGGTCATTAACGATGACCCAGTCTAGTATTGAATACAAATGGCTAAGCTAATGTCAACCCTTTGGTGCTTGGGAGTAAAGTAAATCCCACATTACTATTGTAAATTGAAGGAGTCTATCATCTATAAATGAGAAATTTGCATCCATTTCAGATTTAGAGTCATTTTCGACCTTATGAGACTTCGCTGTGATAGCGAGTTAATTAGGCCAAATAAGCATATTTCTTACGTTTTTTGAGAATTTTGACAGCACAAACTCCAACAGTGACAATGCCTATAAAAACCAAAGAAATCCATCTTCCGCCGCCTATGGATCTACTCGATTGAATTTGAGAAGTATCATCTGTTTCTGGAGCAATATCATAATAATTATCCGGATATTTGTATTTGGCTTCAATATCATTTTCCAAGATAAAATAATCGACGTTATCCCAGAACCAGTTATCGATTATTGAAGATGCGCCGCTGTCCTCTATTTCTATACCGATTAAGTTCCTTATCTATGAATTAGGAAAATCAGTACCAGTATTAATGATAATGCAGTTCTTAATTTTCAAGTATGCGCTCGAATCCCGAATGTATATGCCCGAACCAGCCCCACCCGCATCAATCTCCAGATTCTCTATCACGTACGGGTATGCAAATGTTCCACTGCCCGTCACCGCATCGCAATCATCCCAATCGTGGGCAGGATCATTACCGTCGATAAATATGGGGGAGTGAGCGGCGGCGAAACTGGGTTCTATAACCCCCATTGTATTTGTTTTCAGCATTTTTTTAGTTTGGTTGTTAGTTGGGTTGGAATAATTTCCCATAATTCCCAAAGCACCTAATATTCCCAGCAACACTAACGCCAAAATAATTTTATTACTGGTTTTTGTCATATTAGTTCCATCCAATACTTTTACAAATTCACGAATTCTTTCCCGAAGCCCATTACATTAACGCTTTCCCCTTTATTATACTTCTGTATCATCTATAAATGAAAATTTTGCCTCCATTTCAGATTTAGAGTCATTTTCAACCTTACGAAACTTCGCTGGTAAAATCTTATTTATCATTTCCGGTTTTTTAGAAGATATGTAGGCAATTCCTGCAATTCCTAATGAAATTCCGATGATTATGCCAATAGTGGCATAAGGTGGCAAAGTGCTGAAGATCTTGAATGGATCAAAGAAATATTGAGCAATGTTTCCATAGATATCGAATACTTGGATAATGAAGGTTACTTCAGAATCAATATTTTCAAAGGTATCTACCACGATATTAAGAGTTTCATTACCGTCTTTATTATAAAAAGTCAAAGATGTCCAACTATTTCCTTGTAAATAGAACACCCTTACTTTAGATATTTCATTATCATCAGCAACATTAAAAGAGAGTTGCACTTTGGGACTATCTGCCGTCAGATCGCTTATTGAGCAATCATTGATAACTGGATTTTCGATATCTCTATAAATTTCATTATTTACTGAGTATTCCATAGGAATATTTTCTAAATTCTCTCCTCCAGTTTTTAAGGAATATCTATCATACATTCCCCAAAGTTCAATTTGTCCACCAAATGAGTTCTTTACGTCAATTACTTGAATCTGATAGGTTATTGTTATGAAATTTCTTGGCAATTTGGCAAAATATATATGTATTTTGGACGGATTAATTTCCACCGGAAAATCTCCGCCTGAATTCGATGAAATCTGGAGAGAGTCTGGGATGTACTCTGTTCCTTCGGGAATTTCATCATCCAAGGCATAAAACTGACGATTTTGTGCATTATTTTCGATTTGAATGGATACTGTAATAACATCTCCAGTGAAAAGCCGCCTTCTTACATCGAAAGATTTCGATAAACTTATTCCATCCTTTGATACTAATCGGGATGACCTTTCAGAATTAGAACTAAGAGGTACTATTTGAGTTCTGCTATCAGATTTCTGACTTGAGGCGGGAGTTTCACCCACTTCACAATAAATAGGACCTATTTTTTTCTGGAAATGCTGTAATGAGGTGCTATTTTCCTTAGGATTGGTGTAAATCAAATCCCCAGATATTTTCAATAAACCTAACACATAGTTCCCACTAGTAATAGGAGCATTCAAGATAAAATTCGCTTGAGATGTTCCCAATGGAATATTTTCAAGATAAATCACTTCAGAATCAGGAGTATCCAAAGAAAAATCGGGATTTAAATCATCTAATTCCAAAGTTATATAGTTCAAAGAATACCAAGAGGGTATATCGCGAAATATCACTGAGAAATTGAATTGTGACCCTGGTGAGACCACGAGATCGCTCGGAATCTCGATTGTTGGTTCAGTACGCACAATTTGGGTAGTTTCAAACATGAAATAGTACTGACCATTTCCAGAAGAGTTTAAAGTAATGGTGTTGTTTCCTGTTTCCAGATCAGGTGAAACTAATAATTGGATTTGAGCAGGAATCCACTCATCTGTGTAGTTTAAGCGATAAACTGGATCAGATTCATCATTCAAAGTTATATCTAATGTTCCGTTGAATTCTACGATTTCTGATGTAATGGTATGATTCTTCATAAAAATTAAAGCTTGAATTGCTGAAGATGTATCAGCCGTGGTCCACCATCCATAACGCCCTTTGTGTGAAAGTAAAAACTGGGTAGATTTTTGAAGCAATGGAAAATGTCCGAGAAAATCGTCCTCAGCTAAAGTCATAATTACATTAGCAGTTATCTCAACAATTCCCCCGAAATAACCCCAATACCAATAATTAGATGAGCTAAAGGTCCAAAATATTTCTTCATTTTGAGTTTTTTTGCTATTTAAAAGGTAATTGATTAATTCAGTGGATCTAATTGTATTTTCGAAAGTGGTATTATGAACAGCAAGATAGTACAACGCAGCTCCGTACGATCCCCTATAATCCGCTGTATCCCATTCAGTTGCTAAAAATGAAAAAGCCTTGGATAATACTGATGAGAGATCGATTGTAGTAATTTGCTGAGAAATTAACAACTTGGCTATATAAGCAGTGGCCTCAAAAGCGGTTTCACCATAATGTGAACTTAAAGACCATGAACCATCTGGGTTTTGCAAATCGATGAAATAATCAACAGCTGATTCAAATTTATAAGGGTTTACATAAAAACCACTTCTATCAATTTCAATTAAAGCCGAGAGAACGATGGAAGTCATATAAATGCGAGACTCGTCATCGTACCACCAACCCCACCCTCCATCGGAATGCTGCATACTATATAAGCGATTAAGACCTTCAGCTACAATCTGATTGATCTGGATTTCAATATCATCTGTGAGTTCCCCTGAAACCTTCAGATATTGATATATCAATACGCTGGGTAATAATTTAGGAACTGTTTGTTCTACACATCCATACGGATAT
>CAYRPF010000122.1:0-5645 GCA_964426185.1 uncultured archaeon
TATCTAAATGGTCAAATAGAAGTGGAAAATAAAAAAATTGAAATTTATCTCTAAATATGGGCACTACCCCTCAGGCTAAAATTTTTTTCCTTCTTTTCCCATAGTTGAACCGTTAGTGCGTCCCTCCACATTTCTCAGAAGACACCACACCTAACTATCCTAAAGACTTAAGCGGGATGTTCATAGAGAACAATTTCAACTCTGCCTTCGGGAGGGTTCCCAAAAGATCTATCAATCAAGAATATTTCTGTACCGTTAAAATCCAAGATTGCGCGCATAGTGGAATTTTCATAATCAAAGTTTTCTGGAAAATTCATGTGCTTTACTAGTTTTGCTCCGAATAAATCTTTATAGAGTTCTATCGTTGATTTTCCGTTTTTTACTAGCAAATATGGTGTTGTTTTTGTCATTATATCATCTGAACATTAAAATTTTTAAAGTTTAATCACTTTTCGGTATTTAAAGCTAATGGTTATTAAAAAAAGTTAAATAAATATTGTTTTCTGCATTATAAAATCACGACATTGCGTATCCTTTTTTCGCAATACCTTCCTACCAAAACTTGCATTTTGTAAGTGATTTCTTATGTCAGATGATATAAAAAAAGCGCCCCGGTATCTTATCCGCTTCCACGGACGCGGAGGCCAAGGGGCGGTAACCGCAGCACAATTGTGTGCTATGGCATTCGATGGACCTGCTACTTGTATGCCTACTTTTGGGGCAGAACGTATGGGATCACCTGTGGCTTCATTTGTAAAACTTTCCAAAGACTTCGAAAAAGTTCGTACAAATGAACAAGTATATTCTCCACAGTATGTCGCCATTTTAGATGATACATTGCTGTTTGATGTTGATTGTACGGCTGGTATGGTTCCAGGTGGCTATTTAGTAATCAACACATGTCGACCAATTGAAGAAATTAAAGAAATTATCGCTAAAAATAACCCACCTGCAATAAATATCGCGTTGATCGATGCCACAAATATTGCTTTAAAATATTTAGGCAGAAACATAACTAATACTCTGATTTTGGGCGCATTATTAAAGGTAGCGCCTGAATTATTCACAATTGAACAACTTTCAGATGCAATTGCGGAACAATTCAATCCGAAAATCGCACAGAAGAACATGGACGCCATCAAGGTGGTCCCGAATGAAACGAAAGTCTTTAAAACTGAAGGAAATATCAAAATCTCATATGAAACCGACTACAAAACGCCGTGGAGCCATGTAAAACCAGATTTAATCGGTGCTAAAGAGTGGGACCCAGCTGGTGTTTGGTATGTAGATAAGGTGGATGGCGGCTCTTTTCGGGTAAATACCGGTGCATGGGGAGTTTCCGTGGCAACTTATCATCCTGAATACTGTATTCAGTGCGGTAACTGTATTTTTGTCTGCCCAGACTTCTGTATCCTTCGAGAAGAGAAAGACGGAAAATGGCAGGTAGTTGGTGTAGATGAATTCCATTGCAAGGGTTGTGGTAATTGTGTCAGTGTCTGTCCAGGCAAAAAAGATAAAGAGACTGGTGAAAAGCATAAGGCTTTGACCATGAAAATGAAATGCTAAGGAGTGAAAAAAATGTCAGTACAACCAATGAATCCTTTCTTTAAGGAAATCAAAGAACCGGTGGAATTAACTATGACCGGTAATTATGCTGTTGCGGGAGGCGTTACCCAAACCGATCCAGATGTAATCTGCGCTTTCCCAATTACACCACAAACTCAATCTGTAGAAGGTTTATCAGACGTAGTGAATCATGGTCGGTTAAAAGCAGCCTTTGTGAATGTAGAATCAGAATTGGCTGCATGCGCGTATAGTACCGCTGCATGCGCTGCTGGTGCGCGCACTTTTACCGCCACCGCTTCTCAAGGATTATTACTCATGACTGAAGCCTTGCCAATGGCACCCGGATGGCGTGTTCCATTAACCATGTTGATTTCAGCTCGTGCATTTAATTCACCAAACCTTTCAATTTGGAACTCTTGGGAATTTACCCTTTTGTCCAGTTTTGGCTGGAACTGCATAGTTTCTGAAAATGTGCAAGAAACATACGATGCATCAATAATTGCAAGCCGAATTGCGGAGGATACTCTCTTTCCCACTCAATTCGTGCATGATGGCTTTATCATTTCCCACAGCGCCCAAAAATTCATGGCCATACCTGATGAAGATGTTTTGAAATATACCCCTAAAAAAACACGTCACCATATTAATACTGAACGCCCAGGCACTTGGGGAAGTATTATAACACCCGATTACTTTATGGAAGCTCGATTGGCTTTGGATTTAGAAAAGCGAACTGTGCTGGGTAAGATGGAGACTGCATTCCGTGAATTTGAAAAAATGACCGGACGCGCCTATCATTTGATTGAAACCTACAATCTAGATAATCCTTCTAAAACTGTGTGTTTAACCATGGGTTCCATGGCGGGAAACATTCTAACTTGGATGCAAAATAATAAAGAGATCGGCTTGATCAAATTACGCACTTGGCGGCCATTCCCGGTGGAGCAGCTACGAAAGATCGTGGAAGAACACAATATCGAAAAGATTTTCATCTTAGAAAAAGATGATGACCTATCCGGACATCTACCTCCTGTAGGAGCCTCCGTGAGTTCTGCTTTAATTGGATTACCAATTGTGCTACGATCCTTTATTGTAGGGCTCGGTGGACGGGATGTCACCAAGGATGAGATTGAATACGCCGCTAAGAAAATGAAGAACATTTCAGATAACCGCGGTCGATTGTACGAATACCTCGGTGTGAGGGAAACCAAAGGAAAACTATGGGAGGTCAATTTTTAATTCGAGGTGATTATCATGACTTTAACAATTAAAATGGAAGATATTCTGGCCCGACAAGAACGAAATAATGTGCTCTACATCGGATATGATAATGAAGCCTTTATGAATACCGGTATTCAAGAAAGTGGAACAACACCCTACGGGGCATCCACCACCACCGGACCGGGTGGAGAGAAGATTAAAGGTAAAATAGGTTTCAAGGAAGATTATCTTCCCGGATTTACATTTTTGGGGCACAAGAGTGCATATTTTGCCACTGCCAGTGTAGCTTATCCGATGGATTTTATCGGAAAAGTGATGGATGCCATGAAAACTCCCGGAGGGGGTTTTATTCAAGTTTACGCACCATGTCCTCGCGGATGGCGCCATGATGGAGGCGATACCAACCGAATTGCCAAAATTGCAGTGGAATCAGGCTACTGGCCGTTGATCACCGTAAAAGTAAAGAATGGTCAACCGACTTATTATTACTCCAGTGTACCTGGAATGGCAAAACCAGAAAAAGAAGATGATTTTATTGGAACGGATGAAGAAAAGTTATTAGAATTGCTCAAATCTCAAGGTAAATTCCGCCATTTGATCAAGCCAGAGTTTTTAGAAAAAAATATCGATGAATTATTTGGACAAATCAAAGCACGAAACGCCAATCTTAATAATCTACTCCATCAATTCGGAACGGATGACAAAAAGATTCGTTATTCCGTACAGCATTTTAAAATTCCACCCCAAAAACACATTCATCCTGGTCATGGGTTATGCGGTGGCTGTGGTGCCGGTTTTATGCTGAATCAGCTTACTTCAGCAGCCTATATGATTGCTAAGGAGAACGTGATCTATGTAAATAATACATGTTGTGTGGAGGTATCAACCAGTAAGGATGATGTTACCAGTTGGAATGTTTCATGGATGCATCAACTCTTTGAATCGGGAGCTACCGTTGCCGATGCCATATCTACCGCCTATCGAATAATGCATAATAAGGGAATTAAGCAAGAAATACCTTATGTGATTCATATTGGTGGGGATGGTTCTACAGTTAATATTGGATTTCAATTCTTAAAGTCAGCCATAGTCCGTACATCAGGATATCAGCTGCTCAATAAAGATCTTCAAATTTAATTATAAAAGTTAATTTAAATCGATAGATCTCGAAATCCATAATTTACTGCACCCTTTTTTTTATCCTTTTTCATGATTTCCGTAAACTTTAAAAATTTTTTCTCATATTGTTAGAATATCAAGTAATTCTACTATAGATGAGAACCATGAATGAAATTAAAAAAAGTTTCAGTTTTTTACCACGTAAAAGGTTCAATCTATGGTATGAATCCATGGCTTGGCATAGGCTCTAAGATAGCGTATAAATTTGAATGTGATTAAAAGCTACCTTAGAGCGTCTGGTTTTATGAAAATATTTCCTGTGAAAGAGATATTTCCATCCATAAAATTTACATTAGATCCCTTATGCTTTTAGGATTTTTGAGGATCATTCCCGTTGAGGATAACGAATTTTGTTTATTTAGTGGACAAAAGGAGTTAATGGAAATTAAAGAAAATTAACAGGAAATTGTTCATCTCTGACTTTCTATAGTTGCTTTCGAAAATTTTACGCGGCTTGGGCAAATTTACAAGTTTGAAGACTTAAAAATACGTTTTCCAAATGGAAAGAATTTACTTGATCTCATATACCAAGATACCAAAACATCAAAAGAAGTGAAAGAATATGATAATTGGTAAAAATAGAAGCAATCAGTCAACCACAGAAGGACAAAATTCCGTTTCCTTATTGGAAAATCGCGTTCTTCTAGACAACAGCCAAATTCCAAAGGCATGGTTTAATATTGTACCATATTTGCCCGAAAAACCTTACCCTGCAGTATTAGCAGATAACACTCCAGCTACTTTCGAACAATTGACACAATTATTTCCAGTGGAGTGTGTAAAACAAGCTGCGACGCAAGAGGAATTAATCCCGATTCCCACTAAAATTCGGGAATTATATGCACTATGTAATCGTCCAACTCCATTACAGCGAGCATTCAGATTAGAAAAAGCAATTGGAGTGGATAGTGATCGCATTAAGATATTTTTCAAATGCGAATTCTTCAGTCCGACGGGTTCCCATAAAACAAACACAGCAATTGCCCAGTCATTTTATGGAAAACAAGAAGGAATTACCGGGTTTACTACCGAAACTGGAGCCGGACAATGGGGTAGTGCGCTCTCAATGGCAAATGCCATGATGGGATTAAAAACTCAAGTATTTCAAGTACGGGCATCTTATGTTGAAAAACCAGGACGAAGAGTTTTAATGCAGAATTTTGGCGCTGAATTACATCCTTCCCCCTCGAATTTCACACAGACGGGAAAGCGCTTTTACAGCCAAAATTCCAATCATCCTGGAAGTTTGGGGATAGCAATTGCAGAGGCTGTTGAAACTGCCATGACTAATCCAGGATTCAAATATTCTTTGGGATCAGTGTTAGATTTTGTATTGTTGCATCAAACGGTTATTGGACTGGAAACTCAGATTCAAATGAGCAAAATTAGTGAGAGCCCCTCGGTAATTATGGGATCAATTGGAGGTGGTAGCAATTTTGCAGGTTTAAGTTTTCCTTTCTTCAAAGAAAAGTTAACCGGTGAGCGGGATGAATTGGAATTTATTGGAGTCGAACCATGTGCCTGTCCTTCTCTTACAAAAGGTAGATATACTTGGGATTATGGAGATTCCGCGAAATTAGCACCTATTATCAAAATGTATTCTTTAGGTTCAAATTTTATTCCCCCAGCGGTTCATGCAGGAGGTTTACCGCGTGCTGGACGAGATACGTTCCGATCCG
>CAYRPF010000123.1:0-5559 GCA_964426185.1 uncultured archaeon
CTATCTTCCTATTCATTGAAAATTTTCCGAAATCTATCAAATGTGGATTTAATTAGCGAATAATGAATGAAATTTCCCTTTTTCCAGCCTTGAATAAGTTGTGCCTTCTCAAGTTTTTTCAAATCACGAGATACAGCGGGCTGACTTTTTTGTAGTAGGGCTTCAAACTCACACAAGCACATATCTTTTTGAGAAATCGCTTCAATAATCATCAAACGATCAGAATTGGATAAAACCGAAAAAATTTGATTTAGAAATTGAAATTTGCTGTTGTTTCGTATTTAGCTGATAAGATTCTGCCGGGTTATCCTTATGCAACCGATCCAAAAACGGGTATGCAATTGTTTTATGGATATATTGGAAAATCTTCATTTGGAGACATAATACTGAGAATCTTTCTTGGTCCATTGGCTGCAAGCTGGGAACCGGTTTTTCGATATTTGGCAGATAGTTTCATCGGTAGTATTATCGGAATTTACATCGGTCAAGATTCCAAAGATATAAAGACTAATTGGTTGAAAAAATTCGTATGGGTGGGATTTATTATGTTTATCGTGGGTGTTATGGGAGTAAATCTCAATAATGCGTTAGTTTTGATTAATAATGGTATAGATGGTGCCTTAGATCTTTATCTGAAAATTTCAGAGCACAGGTTTTGGACTGCAGCAAACGGGGTCCCGGTATTGGGTTGGTTGTTCCAATTTCTATTTCTAAACGGCTTTACCATCTGTGGGATCATGCTTTTGATTCGATTGGTGGAATTTAGAGGAAAGGGCCAAAAATTTGCTGAAAAAACCAAATATTTCAGAAGAATTGGTTTTATTGCATTTACCATCTATACCATCCAATGGGTATATAATTTAATGTTCTTTATTGTCTCGTCCATCAACGGGGAGCCGTATAAGCGAGTCTTTTGGGGTGGAGGTTTGTTTTGATAAAGAGTGTTTTTTTCAATCATCGTAGAATAAAAGTCAGTCTCATTTAACCATGAACCTAAATAAAGCATGTGAGAAAGGAATTGATCGAAAATTCTTCTATAAAAAAATACATAAGTGGTCTGAATAAAAATTTTATGTATTTGGAATAAACATTCGAAAACCGAAACTTCCATACCTCAAGGTTAAAAAGATGAAACTAATTCTAAAAATACAGGTATAATATAGTAAATATGGACGCTTCGTTAATGGAAGATAAAATAATCTACTAAGCTAATGCAGTGTTATAAAATAAATAATTTACCAATAATAATTTTTATAAATGAAACCACACAAACATATTAAAATAAACAAAAAAGGTTATAAAAATGAATGAAAATAAAATTAGCATTATCTTTATCATAAATGGCAAAGAATACCAAGTGGAAGCTAATATTAACTCTAAAGTAAAACAAGGGGTTAGTAAAGCTTTGAGAGACGCTGGAATATCAGGTTCCCCAATGGAATGGAAAGCGAAAAAAGAAGATGGGACTAATGTGAATTTAGATCAGAATTGGGAAGAACAAGGGATTAAAGAAAATACAAAGATTTTTTTGACTAAGGGAGCAGGTCGTGGAGGTTAACCTTTTTTTTGTTTAATAATTCAATAAATTCTGGTTGATTTCTTTGGATGACAATTATTTTTCTTCTACTACATCTTCGACAAAAGAGAATTGTTTTATTATATTTCCATCAGACTCCCATGTCCCATATATAAGAAATGTACTTTATATCATAAAGCAGAGTTTAAATGAATTTAAAATTAAACCAATTACACTTAGTGGAAAAATCCGTTCAAGTGAAGACTATTTAGATAAAGTTATCGAGTTAATTGATAAATGCAAATTTGGGATAATTATGTTAGATGGGCTTCGGTTTAATGTTATATTAGAAATGGGAATTATGATTGGGAGAGAAAAAGAGATCATTTGTCTTCAAGAAAAGCAAGCAGAAATCAATTTGAAGTCTATTTATCCAGATGAACCTACAAAAGAAATAACAGGTTTAACACCTGGTTCCTTTGATAAAATAATAAATCCAAAAGTTGAGATTAGTATACACCTCTCTGATTTTGGAAAAAGACATATATGTATTTATGATAAAAATAATCTGGAAGAAACAAAACATAAAATAATTGACGAAATATCAAAAGTATTAGAACTCTTAGTACAATAAAACGTTATTTATTGAAAAATGATGAAAACTATGGAAGAAAAACCAAAAATTGAAGGAAATAAACTGACAATTACCATAGGTAACTTCCCTTTTAAACTAAATCCTGAAGGAGTTAAATTTCAACCGATTCAAATACAAATTAACTCATCTATTATAAGAAGAAGACATATCAAAGTTAACTCTGAAGTTGATCTACTTGATAGTAGAGTCGCAAAATTGTATTTCAAAAAGGAAGTAAATATGCTTAAAAAGAAGGCTGAGGTGTATAAATCGATATGGTCAATCAAGGAGATTTATTTTCCAAATATATTTCTAAATATTTTCTCTTTAAAAGGAAAAATTTTGTTTATTTTATCAATTAATTTGAAAAACTACAATTATTATCCTCCAGAATTTGGATTACTTACTAAAGATATGAAAATATTGAAAAAAATAGATTCAAAATACGTTATACCAGATAAGAACGGGTATATTCATATTAAAAATCATAATCAAGGACTTTGGTTTTGTACCCCGGGAACTTACAAATATCATGATTTTTACTTTGACATTGATCGCTGGGAACTTGAAAGATATAATACAACATGTGATTTAGTTGAAACAATCAATCGAATCATCGGAATGATAGATAGAAGTCAAGATTAAGGGAAGTGTTTCTACATCAATGAATAAAACCCATCAAATCTATATTCCTTATACAATTATTGAGAAAACTCTTCAGTTAATCAAAAAATATGGGAAAAAATTTACTGAAGGTTTTGTTTTATGGGTTGCATCTGAAAACTCCGATTTTTATAAAGTAAAGGATGTATGGGAACCCAAACAACAGAATTCTTTCATTTCGTATTACATTCCTGAAGAAGAAGTCCATAAATTAAATGTAAAAATATATAAAAAAAAGTTGATACTTATTGCCCAAATCCATTCTCATCCGAGTTATGCATATCATTCTCAAACAGATGATGATTATGCAATAATACATTTACCTAATTTATTTAGTATTGTCATCCCATATTTTGGAAATATTGATAACTCAGAATTTTTTGAAAAATGTGCAATATTTCAATTAAAGAAGAATCATTGGAAAAAAATATCAAAAAAGAAGGTGAAAAAGACATTCAAGATATTAAAAGAAGAATAAAAGAAGATTCGCTAAACAGAAATCTAGATAATTTTAAAAAGCTTACAAATATAGAGGATAAGCAAGCCTACTCACAAATATTTGATAATTTCAAACTTAATGTCATTTTACAATGTAATGAGGATGGTAATTCAATCAATAAGAATGATGCTTTATCTGCGAGCATTTTTCTTAATATAGTAAGTAGATTTCTTTCATATATTTCATTTAAGGGAAATTATAAGTTGATTCAAAAAACTTTTCCTATGAAAAGCTTTGCTAATAGCTTAGAATCCAAAAATTTCGATGAATCTCCAGATTTAACTATTGTTTTTGGAAATAGAAGAATTGAATCTAAAAAGGTATATTATGTTACATCCAGTGGATGGAGTATATATATATCAAAATTAAAACCATGTAATTGGGATAATTTTTTAGAAAATCCCCTTTCTGCATTATATGTTGGAAGCTTTATGGCAGGAGAAATCTACAAAATCTTGTTAAAAGATTATGTTTCCACAGAAATTCTCGATGAATTTATCTATGATTTTATTACTTTCGGACAAGACCAACAACCAGTTCTAGAACCCGAAATACCTGAATTTTTTAATATAGATTTAACTCTAATAGGTTGCGGTGCTGTAGGTCAAGCGATAGGATTAGCTTTAAAAGAACTAGAATTGCGAGGTAATTTAAACCTAATAGATAATGAAGCAATAGAACCGTCCAATTTACAGCGTTATCCACTAGCTTTTGAAGAAAATGTGGGTCACCTAAAAACTGAACTACTTGCTCAATATATCATAGGCCGAAATAATCTTCTCTTAGTTACGCATGAAATCAATACTTTATACCGAGTTGCCAAAAGTGATTATGAAATCTTGAATAGAATGAATGATGTTATTATTTCAGTAGATAATAAAAAAACCAGAATTGATCTCCAAGCTTCCCTGCCTAAAATGATATGGAACGTTTGGACAGATACGAGTAGAAATAATTTAAGATATGGATTTGGAAAACACGATTTTCAAGATGAATTTGAATGTTTAGCTTGTGCTTATTACCCTGACGAAAAAATTCCTGATCAAATTGAATTAAATGCAAAAATTTTAGGATTAACACCGGTAGAAATTAATCAAAGAATCAAGAACAATGAATTATTCAAGCAAGAAGATTTGAATTATGTTTTTGAAAACTTTACTGTTCCTCCGAACCATATCAATAATTTAAAAAGTTTAGTGGGTAAACCGTTTGAAGAAGCTCTTCATGGGAAATGTGGAATATTTAATGTAAAATTATCAGAAAAACATGAACCAACTCCTGCCCCGCATATTCCTACTTTAGCCGGAGTGCTGGTTGTGATATATTATATTCTCTCTAAAATTAATCCCACATTTTGTGATCAAAATATTTTCATCGGAGAGTATGACGCTTTTTCGTATCCAAATAAAAATTGTATGCTAAAGAAGAAAAAAAATGATTCTTGTGTATGTAATGATGAAATATATCAACAAGCATATAACGAAAAGTGGTTATTATAAAAAATTCTTATTTTTTTGATTTCTCTTTATAATGAGTGGGAGTTTTCATGAAAATATTAAAAGAGATACAAGATCTTGTTTCAAAACAATCAGTCACATTTTTGGTAGGAGCAGGAATATCCTTTGATTTTCCATCCAATATAGAACCTTCTAATTTAATTATTAATAATATATTCACACATTTCTTCCCAAAATCAATAAAATATGACAAAAGAGATCTTAGTAAATTGAAAAATGTACGATTCGAAACAGTAATGTCAAAATTTATTAAATTATTTAATGAAAATTCATCATTTATTAATTATTTCGCTGAAAAATCACAATTTAATCCGATACACTCTTTTCTAGCAAATCAATTATCTAAAAAAAATATAATCTTAACAACGAACATTGATTTATTAATAGAATCTGCATTTTGTAAACATTTTCCACATTTAAAAAATCAAGGAAAAACAATCATAACTAACGATGATTTTATTAAATTTTCTAACCCAAAATCTCTTTTTAATAAAGGATTTTATCCAATTTATAAACTTCATGGATCTGCTTTTGATTTTTTTAACAGAGATTTTCCAGAACGTAATAAAGAAATAAAGGAGTATATTCAATTTAAAATTGAGAATATCTTAAAGTATAAGGATATTGATAAAAATTTTTTTCAATTGAATAAACCGCAACAAGATGTTTTTCAAAATTTAAATTATATTTTATTTGTTATGGGATATAGTGGAAATGATGATTTAGATAT
>CAYRPF010000124.1:0-1698 GCA_964426185.1 uncultured archaeon
TTTCACCGCCTTATTCGAAAATCCCAATATCTAGATGGTCAAATAGAATTGGAAAATTAAAAAATGGAAATTTATCTCTAAAGAGGGGCACTATCCCTCAGGCTAAAATTTTTTTCATTCCTATTTTTTTCCTTTCTACTATTTACTTTAGCTGAAATTTCGTAGAATTTCTAGCAACTTAAAAAAAAAATTAAAGAAGAAGAAGTCTTATAGTCAAAAGACCACCTCATTATTTTCAAGTCGAATTACTTCTCTGATAGCTTAATGGGTTTCAGTATAAAATTTAATACTAAAGCAATGATTCCCAATATACCCATTGTAACAAAAAGTCCCCAGGGTCCTAATGCACTACCTAAGGGTTTTGCTAAAACGGCTCCAGTTACTCCCGCAATTCCGTAAGCGGTGAAAATCACACCATAATTCGGTCCAAGGTTCTTCGCACCAAAAAGATCTGCGGTTCCGGTAGGATACAATGAGAAATTACCACCAAAACAGAAGTAAATTAAACACACCCAAATAAAGAACATAACTTGACTATTAATTGATAGAGCAAAAGTCAACATCAACACACTTTGGAATCCAAACGTGATTAAGTGTACTTTCTTGTATCCCATAATATCAGCAAGTTTTCCCCATACAATTCTACCCAATCCATTAAAGAGAGCAGCCCATGAACCCACTGAACTTAAGAAGACATCACTGCTCCAAGTAGCGTCTTTCCCAAAAGTCGAATAATATCCAATGGTAAATAATCCAGCTGCGGCGGTTAATACGAACATACCCCACAAAATCCAGAATTGAGGTAACTTAATGGCTTGATTTCGGGGAATTTCCACACCTAACTCTGGAGCTTCTCCCTCTTTTGGAGCTGGAGGAGTCCAACCTTTTGGAATATAACCCTCAGGAGGATTTCGTAGAGTAATTGAGCCCGCAATAATCATAACAAAGTAAATAATTGCTAGAAGTATGAATAAACCCGGAACTCTTGCAAGAATTGATGGATCTGAAGGATCTACAATTTTTTGAGGATTTACGTAAGCAGTTGCAATTAAATTAAAAATAAAAGCCCCTGCACCAAATCCAGCTACAGCAATTCCGTTGATTAAACCCTTTTTATCTGGAAACCATTTTGCTGCGCATGCAATAGGCGTAACGTAGGCAAATCCAATTCCAATTCCGAACAATAGCCCATATGTCAAGATCATTCCGGTAAAGGTTTCCATCCAAGCCGAAAGTAAAACACCTAAGGCAACTAACACACCACCGATAATTCCAACAGGCATAGGTCCAATTTTATGCTGCAGTTGTCCAGAAAAGATCATGGTAATTGCAAAGGCGAGCAATCCCACAGCAAATATCCATAAAGTTTGAGTTCCTTCTAAGGGAGTATCTCTAAATTGGTTCAAATATGGGGTAACATATTTCGTCATATTCCCCCAACAGTAGATCGTTCCGAGAGCTAATTGGATTAATACTGCTCCCACGACTACTATCCAGCGATTCATAACTTTTTGTTCAGCCATGTAAAATCACTTTTATAAAATCACTTTTATAACTTCTATCGAGATTGATTCTATTGATCATAATAGAAATCTCAATGAATTAGAATTTGGTGGAATTTATATTAAGGTTTTTGTCACGTAAATTAAAAGAATTCAAAAAAGAAGTACGGTTAATATAATTAAACTTCTGAATTAC
>CAYRPF010000124.1:1798-5365 GCA_964426185.1 uncultured archaeon
ACGAAATCGAATTTGTCAGTGAAAAAATTACTGGTGAAGAGCTAAAACAGCTGTTAATTAACAGAAATAAAGATTGGATCCATAAAAAAGATGGTTCAATTCAAATAAATGGATCTTTGAAAACAATTGTGATTGGATGTATTGATTCAAGAGTAATTATTGAGAAGATCTTCCAAGCTAAGCCAGGTGAGTTGCTGGTATTAAAAAATGCTGGAAATATAATATCTGAAGACATATTACGCTCTATTTTAGTAGGAATTTATGAACTTAACGCAAAATTTATTGTTATTTTAGGTCATACCCGATGTGGCATGGCTATTCTCGACAACCAAGAAAAAATAACCCATTTGAATACTAAAATCGGTCAATATACACTAGTAAAATTGCAGCAAATGACTAAAAAGGAAAATTTAGAGTGGTTCGGATTTTTCAATCATGGAGAATGGGAAAATAATGTTCATCAACAAGAGAAGATTTTACAAAAAATGCTAGATGAACTGGTTCCCAAGGAAAAACAACCAACTATTCTAAAAGCGATCTATGATATCGACAGCGGAAAGGTTATTTTCTTGGACTAAGCTCACACTGAAAGGATTAAAATCAATTTTATAATCCAGATTCCTTTTTTATTAAATTCTTGAAGTCATCACTAAGAGAATAAGTGAATCTTCCATCTGAATCTACCCGTTGAATCATGTCGGAGCCGAATTCTTCAATAAGATGAAACATCATAAGTCCTAAGGCGACAGTTCCGATATAGCGGTCTGATTTTTTCATTTCCCTCCAAAGATCGATTTCAGATAAGCTTTCATGCCTGGATAAAACCTCCAATAATTGCATTTTTACAGGTGAAGTAGAAGACAGTTCGTTGAGAGATTCTTGGATGAATGATTTGCGCATTTCAAATGTTTCTGATTGGTGAATGGACTGAGGTTCAGGATATGTAAGTTCTTCTTGTAAAATTTGACGGATTGTCTTAGAATTTTGAATTCTTTGAGTGGCTTGATTCAAAGTTTGCATTTGATTTTCCAATCGTAGCGGTTGAATACGAGAAACAAGATTAGGAGGTTGGAAATAGGAATTTTGAGGAAATGAATTCGGATAGCTAACGGGAATATTTTGGTGATAGTTGGGTTGAATTTGAGTTTGAGGGTAATTGTATGCTTGATTGTTATATTGATTATCATAACTATTTCGATGGTTGCCCCTAGAATCTTGTAAAGTGGAATTTCCGAAATTTAGTGAATTTATTTGATAAGATTGGTTGTTGCGGTTATATGGATCTGGTTGCTCTGTGTCGCGAAATCCATAATTCTGGGGTCTGTTGGCGTTCAATCCGGATCTAGGAAATGAGGGAGCGTAACCTTCTTGATAAGCAGGGTAACGATTGGTATTTGAAAAGTTATTATAGTTTTTTTGATTAGCACTTCTCTCAACGTTAGGCGAAAACCTTTGACTGTACTGATATGTTGGAGCTGGGAATGAATATTGAGCAGTATTAACGCCAAATTGAAGATTGGGTGAAAATTGTGATCCATCATCAACCAGTGGAGAATTATTTACTAGTGGAGAATAATTGGCAGCTTGAGAAATCAAAGAACTAGCTCTAGATGTTAAGGGTGAAATTTGCTGCTCTCCACCATTTTTTTTATCATATTGCTGCAAGTTTTGAATAGATGGAGAATTTTGTTGTTTGCCAAATGGTGAATTTGATGAAAGTTGAAAGGACTTTAATCCAAACACAGAAGATTTAATTTGCTCAGTATTCTCAGTTGATGCAGATGGATAGGGGGAAGAAGTAGCAAGTGAAGAACGAGAAGAAGGAGAAGAAGAAAGGGATCGTTTATTTGTGGAAGATGAATGATTCGGGTTGGGTATATTTGGAATGTTGAGATCTCTGTCTTGCAGGGTTTGATATTCTACATTTCTACAATGTGAGAAACCGTGAGAAACTGCTGATGGTTCTGATTTAGCGAAACCATTATGGCTTTCAAATTTATCTAAGCTATCTGAAGTCACATTTTGGCGGGTAGCCAATTTTTGAAATCCTAAATCATAATTGGCAACTTGATTCACATTCTGCTTCTGCATACTTGTTTTGTTTTCAAGATCTCGGAATCGATCCCTCGTTTGGATTCTTCTATACATGTTTCTCAAGGCTTTATTATTTCCAAATCGAATTTCTGTGTTGGAAGAAGATTTTGGTTGAGAAAAAGAATTAGTATAAGAATTATTAAGTGGTTTTGGCTTGATTGGAATCCCCCCATAAATCCCATTTGAACGAGAAGTTTTGGCACGATTCCATTTAATGGCTTTTAAGGTAGATCTTGGCTCATTATTCTCAACTTGTTTTAAATTCTCCTCAGAATATTCCGTTTTGTTGAAACGGGATTTATGTGAAGGAGAAGAAAAAAGGGAAGAAGAAAGAGTATTTCGTGATTTTAGAGAATCCGAGTTTGAGTTAGAATTTGAAGGAGCAGTAGAACTCGATTTACAGTTAGATTTAGATTTAAAATTAAAGAAATCTGGGGAGGATGATTGGTTATTTTTATAGAGTTCTTCATTAGGAATTTGATCAAATAGCATGCCTAAATTGATTGGTTTTTCAGTAGTTTCATCCTGTTCAACTGTTTGATTCTCTAAAGGTGATTCTTGTTCTGATTTATTTGATTTCTTCGATTTTTGAGTCAATTTAATTTCATCTGAAAATAGAGTATTCCATGAATTATTCGTATTTACCACCTTCTTCTTCCTATTTTAAGAAGAGTGAATAGAATAATGAAAAGAGATATTATTAAGATAAGATCAAGAAAATACGAATAAAAAAGTGTGCCGAGTATATTTTTTATTTCGCATCTAAATAATTCGATCTTTTCTTTGAAATTAGGTGAATTTTTATTAATTCCTTCATCGATTATTGATTTTAAATGACTAAACAATTCATATACTTTAGATCGTAAATTATAAAGCTTATTTGCTTGAATTGAAAGATTTGTCTAAAATCGAAAACGCATTCGATAATTATGTGTGTTAAGGAAGGCATTCGGACACTTTTTAATGGTTTAATTTTGATTTGTAAAAAAAAAGGTAGAGATTCAGGCATTCGGATTAATAATGGCTCCTAATAAAGGAATATTCATGTTCAGCTCGGATTTGGGATAAGGTTTTTTTCATTTTTTTCATTTTTTTCACTTTTTAATGGTTTAATTTTGAGTTTGTAAAAAAAAAGGTAGAGGATTCAGGCATTCGGATTAATAATGGCTTCTAATAAAGGAATATTCATGTTCGGCTCGGATTTGGGATAAGGATTTTTTCACTTTTTTCACTTTTTAATGGTTTAATTTTGAGTTTGTAAAAAAAAAAGGTAGAGATTCAGGCATTCGGATTAATAATGGCTCCTAATAAAGGAATATTCATGTTCAGCTCGGATTTGGGATAAGGTTTTTTTCATTTTTTTCATTTTTTTCACTTTTTAATGGTTTAATTTTGAGTTTGTAAAAAAAAAGGTAGAGGATTCAGGCATTCGGATTAATAATGGCTTCTAATAAAGGAATATTCATGTTCGGC
>CAYRPF010000125.1:0-5262 GCA_964426185.1 uncultured archaeon
CTTAATTTTTCCTCGGTAAGAAATTCATGATTTTGAGTAAAGATCCCCCGAACCACGCCCTTTTGAATTAATTTAAATAAAGATTTACGCGCCAGTTCTGGTGCAATTTTTAGATGGCTTGCAAGTGAACTGATTAAGAATATTCCGTTTTTAATACAATAATTCTCAATTTCATTTTCGAGTTCCACTTCCGAAATGGTTTCCTTCCCACTGTCTGCAAAAAATGCAGTAATAATCTTATTGCGCATCATATTCATGATATAATTCTTAACGTTGCCTTCGGGGATTTCCACTCTTCGAGCAAATTCGTAATGCACAATTTTTCCATTATTGTTTAATTCCTGCAATATTAATTCAATTAAACCTTGCTCGATATAATATCGATTTTTTGTGTGGGTAAATGTGCCTCGGAGTTTATGCTTTCTAATCAATTCTATAATAATTTTAATGACGGTATCAGAAGAAGTGGATAATTCTGATTGAATTTGCAGTAAGTCTAAAAATCCGTTAGATTGGAGATCAGCTACTAGTTTTGTTTCCATTTGATCTGTAAGGTGAATAAAAACATGCTTCTTCTTATCTAAAAAGCCACGAATCACCCCAAAATTTATTCTTTCGCTAATTATGGTTTCAATTTCCTTCTGATTGAGACCATACCTCATTTGGAGTAAATGAAAAGGAGTTTCCACACTTTGCTCGAGATCTTTTACGAAACAATTTAAACAAAACTCGATCCCCTTTCTTCGGCGAAGACGTTCGTTACATTTATCGGCATGACGCGAAAGTCCATATTTTTCAGCTTCTCTTTCGATGTACCGCTCTGAACTTCCCAAAATTATGGGTGAATTAGTACGTGAATTCCAGGCACATTTTGTACATTGGAGATAGAGCTGTCCACTTGGAAGTGTTTTAAATTCTAACAAGCCTCCACATTGCGGGCATTTGCTTTTTTCCAAGATCTGACATCGACCATGCCTTTCATCGGCTTGTACTCTATTTAATTCCAACATGGGGTGCTTTTTACAAAAATATACGTCGGTTGAACCGGTGTGTTTGAAACAAAATTCTTCCCCACAATTTGGACAAACATAATTAATTTCCGTACTGTTGCAATATTTACATGTGCCTATTTTAATCCCTCCATACGGGATAGTCTTCGCATTAAATCATAAGTTTTTTTTTCTTATGTACTTACTGGTTGTAGAAGTCTATATATTTTAGGGGGGCCATAAGCTTCGTGATTTTAGGATAAAAGGTTATGATTAAAAAAGCGAGATCTATGCCAATAAATTTCAATTTTCTCTTAATCGTATATTTTTTCATCGGGAGCTTCTGCCTCTGGGGCATCACACTCAATATTGCGAATTCCAAAGGATTTCTTGTCATACTGAGCGAAATGTTCGTGTTGTATGATTAAATTCATAATTTCTGAAGTTCCAGTCCAAATTTGAGCTAACCTTGCATCTCGAAAATATCTTTCTACTGGAAATACATTCGTATAACCGATTCCTCCAAGAATTTGCAAACAATTGTCGATGGCTTTATAGCAATATTCAGTTGATACTTTTTTCGCTTCTGAAACCAATCTTCGACATATGGATGGATCTTGTTGAGTATCTAACGCACGTGCCGCTGTATACAATAGACTACGCGCAGCATCCACCCAACACAACGCATCTGCCAGTTTAAAACTAACTCCTTCAAAGGCCCGAATAGGTTTGCCAAATGCTTTCCGTTTTCGAGCATAACTGGTGGCGACATCAATGCATCCATTTGCCATTCCAATGATACCAGCAGCAGAGGTCATTCGCTCAGGATACATCATTTGATTGAAAATACGCCCACCTTCACCTTCCCCCAAAATAATGTTTTCAGCAGGAACCCGCACATCTCGAAAATAGAGGCGCCCTGCTCCTCCTCCTCGTGTGCCCATTAATCCATAAATATATTTAGCTTCTACACCTTCCGATCTTTCCACTACAAATAAAGAGATAGATCGATGCCGAGGTGCATCCGGATTCGTTTTTGCATATACAAGGAAGATATCGGCCCCTTCTGCACCTACAACAAATCGTTTTTGACCGTTTAGAATATACTCATCACCGTTTTTTATAGCAGTGGTTGTTGCTCCGAAAAAATCGCTTCCTCCACGTGGTTCTGTCAGAGCTTCAGCACAGAATTTTTCACCTAAAAGGATCGGTTTAAGGAATTTTTCTTTCTGTTGTTCTCTCCCAAATGAATGGAGCGCTTCTCCACAAATACTGGGCAAACTGTATAAACAGCCCAAAGCCATCGATAATATTCCAATCTCTTCGAGCACAGTCATTTCGGCCACCCAAGATTTTCCTTGGCCACCGTATTTCGGATCAAATCGTAATCCCAATAACTTTTCCTTTGCTAAATCTCTAACGAATTGAGTGGGATATTGGATTTCATCAGAATCCATCTGAAGTAATAAATCACGAGGAACAGCCTGAGCAAAAGCCCGAGCCTTCAACTGTAAAGCTCTTTCTTCCGGTGTTAAGAAAAAATCGTACATAATTGGATTAGATTCCTTTAGCAAAATAAATCTTTATTCTTTCACCAATTATAGGTATAATCGCCATTAGCTATCTTTTGGGCAACTCGTTTCGTAGGAGGAAATACGGAAGGTAAAAGTTCATCAACAACCACTGTCGTGTGTGTATCGCGGATGGGATACTTATGATAAAGTTCTTTGATGAAATTGTTGTATTCGGTTAAATTTCGAGTGCGAACCACTGCCATTAACCCCGCTTCATTACCTGTTCGATATAAATCGATGATATTAGGATGATGAACCAAATTTTCTGCCAAAGTGGAGTAATCTGCAATTCGCTGCGGTTTAATTTGTAAATAAAATTTGGTGGCAAAATCATGTTCAAAGAGACTTTGATCCGTTTTTCGAAGAAAATATATCATTTTACGGGGATTATAAGTCAATGTGAATCGAGAAATAATATGTTCAGCAGTAAAATTTGAAAATTCACGCGATAAATTTATATGGGAAATAAATTCGATTTCTTCAGGTTTTAGCAATGGTTGATCTTCCCTCTCAGGCCAGCGATATATATTGAAATTCTTTTTTAATAATTGGAGTAATCGCCATTTACTATCGTTTTCTTCTAAAGTTTTGGTAGGATATTTTTTATTCAAGATAAAGCCCCCAATCTTATAAATATCAATGCATTCAATTATTCTATATGAAGAAGAAAATGTTTGGGCGATTTTTTGGTCAATTTGATTCAATAATTCAGCAAACTGCCTTTTTGTTTGAACTTCGATTTTTAGAATTAGTGAATAATCCCCTAAAATGCCGTCTAAGTTTACAATTTCCTTAAATTGTGAAATATTATCTAAAAGATTTTGTTCAGATGGATTTGTCTTAATTTCCATGAAGGAATACTGCAGGTTAAGCACATGGGGATCGAGTAATATTGTAGGGGAATGAATTATGCCCGTTTGCCAAAGTTGTTTCAAAAATTTGGATATTGTTTGGCGGGAAAGCCCTAATTTTTGGGCCAGTTCATTAATATGTGCGCGTGAATTCAAGAATAACATTTCTAAAAACTGCATTTTTTGTTCGAGAGTAACCATAATAAATTTCACGATTTAAGTGTTAATTTAAGTGTTAAGTAGATAGTGGAAAATAAAACATATAAAGATTTATCATCTCATACTATTTTTGGCAATTTTGCATATTTATGTTAACTTTTTAATTCATGAACTATTATTTTACCTACAATTCATTGGGATATGAAAATTATTCATCCTTGTCATTTAATCAATTAGGGTTAATAATTTTCACCGATTCCCAAATTAGAAGGTTATAAAAGATGCCAATATATACAAATAAATGGGGAAATTCTTCTTATTTAATTGCAGATGAATCGGATGAGGTTTTGTTAAAAGGAAAAGAAGAAATTGATATTGCTTTAAAAAAAATGCCAGTGGTAAAACAGTTAATTGACCAATTTGGAAAAGAAAAACCATTGGATGGATTAAAAATTGCCGCTTGTCTTCATGTAACCAAGGAAACCGCTAATTTATGTCGAGTTTTACAAGCTGGAGGCGCAGAAGTATATCTTTGTGGTTCTAATCCTTTATCCACACAAGATTACACCGCCACTGCATTAGCCGAAGAAGGTATACATGTTTTTGCTTGGACGGGTAATACTGATGAAGAATTTTATGAATGTATTGAAGAATGCTTAAAACCACAACCGAATATCATTATTGATGATGGAGCCGATTTGATCGTCACCGCTCATAAAAATTATCCACAATACTTCGAAGAAGGAGGCTGCGTGATTGCCTGTCAAGAAGAAACAACCACTGGTGTCCATCGTTTTGAAGCCATGGATAAGGCAGGTGCCTTGAAATCCGCCTTATTTCCTGTTAATGATGCTTCATGTAAAAACCAATTCGATAATGAACTAGGTACCGGCCAAGGAATTGTAGCGGCTATAATCGGTATGCATGTGCTTTTTGCTGGGAAAACAGTAGTGGTGGCAGGATATGGTCATTGTTCATCTGGAATGGCTTTACGCGCCCGTGGTTTAGGAGCTAGAGTAATAATCACGGAAGTAGATCCCATTCAAGCTTTAAAAGCTGCGTTTGCGGGTTATGAAGTTGGACGAATGCATGATGTAATTGGAAAGGCAGATATGATCTTTACCGCAACCGGCTGTAATAACGTAGTTGCTAAAGAACATGTTCCAAAATTAAAAGACGGCGTGATTCTCGCCAACCTTGGGCATTTCGATGTTGAAATAGTTGCCAAAGATTTATATGAAGCCGCGGGCAATCAAATTCGCACCATTCGACCTAATGTAGAGGAATTGGTGTTCCCTTGGGGAAAACGCGCTTATCTTCTTGCAGCAGGCCGCTTGGCAAATTTAGCTTTGGCAGAAGGCCATCCCAGTGAAGTTATGGATATGAGTTTCGGATTACAAGCCATGATGGCCGAATATATCGCCAAAAATCGTGATTCACTCAAAAATCGAGTGGGTATTTTCAAAGTGCCGGAAGAAATCAATGAAAAAGTCGCTTATGCTAAATTGGAGTCAATGGGAATTACAATTGATAAATGGACGGATGAACAATACAAATATTGCACTGGCTATGAAGAAGGTACTTAAATTACTGAACTTTTTCGATAATTGTTCATTCTCATTTTTTTCTCTTTATCCGTTAGCAGATTCTCATTCAGATATTCATCTCATTCTGCCTAATCTCTAATGA
>CAYRPF010000126.1:0-5161 GCA_964426185.1 uncultured archaeon
TTACTAATAATGCTTTGCGAATTTGGGAATTCAGTAAGAATGAGAAGAAAGAAAAGAAAAAATGAAAATTTCCATAGAATTACTTATCGATTTTTCCAAAGTAATAATGTTTTTTTATCGGTTTCTTCACGTTCCACACACATTTCACCCCAGAATGGCACGTCACCAAATCCCCGGGTTCAAAGGTTAGTTTTTCATCCCCAGAAACAATTTCGGCTTCACCTTCCAACACGTAAAAAGTTTCAGGTGTATCGTATTCCCACTCAAAGGTAGAAATTTCTTTCGTCCAAATTCCCCAATCAGATATGTTTAGTTTTTCTAATTCTTCTTTTGAGGGTTTATGTTTTTCGAATTTAACCATAATGATCATTTCCTTATACGAAAACTCAATTTTAATACTATTTTATTTGCGATTTTTTAAGAAAGTTATCTTTTTCCAAAGTTGATGGGAAAAATTATATATGCTATTTATTTTCTACTCCTTTTCTGAGCTGCTTTACTTTCATCCATGGAATTTCCGTTTTTGTCAACAAAGGGATTAGATGCTGCTTCTCCGCGCTGTTAAGGCCTTTCCAATCCACTACCCAAGCATCAATAGACTCTAGAGATTGTTCCACGATTTGATCCAACATTTTGGCATCGATCTCCAATACCTTATATTTTGGAACCGTATGAACAAAACCATATCCTTTCGGAATAATAGGCTGGAAACTCGGCATGTAATGCGAACCGCCGAATCCGACGACTACTTTAATCTCTTTTTTATCCAAATTGGGTGGATCTTGGCAGTGTTTTTCGCCAATAATCTTTCCTGCGTGAATGATAGTACGGGCGACTATTTGTGCGCCAAATGGATCTTGCCAACCCTGCTCCGTGCTTCCTAGTTCAATAAATCCAGCCGGTTGCGTAAAATTAGTAGGACCATGATGGTCAACTTCGTGATCCACAGGAACTTTATAATCTGGAAAGGAATCTACAAAATACTGAAGATTGGTATAAAGATAGTGCATAAGAATTCCGCTTCCCTTTGAGATGCGTCTGGGAGACCCTCCAAATGAGTTATCTTCACTAAAATTTCCCGTGGTGTGACACAGTAACGCTTTTCGTTCACTGGTGGAGCGGTGGCGGCTGGCATAAATTAGTATATCTCCCAACATTTTGGAGGGAGGAATTATATTATCCAGTGTAATGAAACTGTGCTCGATTTCGATTAAATTGAAACGAACTGGTGGAGTTAAGAATTCAAATTGCCTGCGAACCCAAGATGAGTCCCAAGGGTCGCAGTTTGGGAGTGGACGGAAGGGAAAGAATGTCAAGAGTTGCTTTTGTATATTCATGGAGGCAATGTCTTCTCTAGTGGTTAAAATGGTGATATTTAATGGCTTCATGCTTATCTTTTTTTAAGTTATATATTATTTATCGGCTTCTTTTTTATCTTTTTCAGCTGCCTCTCGGATCATTCGCTGTAATTCTTCAAGTGAGCTCGGTTTACCCTGTGAAGATTCAATGGAAGTAGGTGAAGTAATTGAAAAGGTTGAGGAGGTTCCTGATGGAATGGATTTGTTTGGGGGATTTAATTTAATTTGGGTGGACTGGGTGTTTTGGACATTTGGTTCGGACGACAGGGTTGCTGCTCCCCCCTTTCCATGCAGAGTAGCTAGCAAATTCTGCACATCCGAAAGTGCTGATTGTTGTTGATACCCCTGCTTTTGCTGCTTATACTGGCTTTTTAGTTCGGCTTCCCGCTGCAATAAATTCGCATGTTCATATTTGGATGAAGACTTTTTAAACTCCCTTTCTTGTGAATATGCCCTATAGATGCATGGTTGCATGTCAACATTCCAGCCGATTTTCATGAAATTAAGTTCAATTTCTTGGAATAATTCAATTGCCATATGATATTCATTACGTTGCATATGAGTCTGTGCCTGTTCCAGAAGAGACAGCGATTCATGGGCAATATTAATTTCTTGAACTTTATAGGTCTGGTATTCTTGCAAGATTTTGCGTTTTATTTTCATTAAGGTGCTAATTTTGGCAGATTGCTCATCGACATAAGCTTGAATTTCTTGTTTATATTGCTCGCTTTCATCTTGCAGTTTTTTCTTCCATTTCTGATTATTTTCTTGAATTGTCTGTTCATCTTGTACCATTGACACAAAATCATAGATAAACGAGAGGTGTTCATCCCAATGATGTTTTTGTAACAACGTTTTTACATCCTTTAATTGGAGAATCGCTTCTGCTAATTGCCCATTCTCCACTTTTTTCTCCACTTGAGATAATAATTCAAAAATCGCTTCTTTTTTCTCCTTTAATTCTTTTTTTAACGCTTTAATTTCTTCTTCTGAATGTTCTTCTGTTTGAATTTCTAATAATTCTTTGGTTATTCCATGCATGATGGAGTCTTCGAAATTTCTCCGTTCGATATTTCTTTTAAACAATTGATCGTATTGTTTTTGCTTGGAATGGATGAATTCTTCCCGAATTTGTCGAATTTTCACCAGTCTGTTAATAATTTTAGGAATTTGTTCTGCCCAACCGGCTTCAATTAATAAAGTTAATGCTTCTTCATAGGCTTCTATTGATTCATCATAAAGATCCGATATAACTAAGCCTTCGGCTTGTATAATTAAGGAAAAGGCGCGATATTTTTGTTCGGATTGTTTTTTTATAATTTTTGCCAATTCTGCAATTCGATTTTCCCGCAATTCTGAAATCTTGTCCAATGATTCTAATAACTCTTTTGCCTTTGCCAAAATATATTGTTCTGGTGTAATTTTGAGTGATGTAGGATATTGGAACAAGCGAGAAACTTCCAATGAATTAATTTCTTTCACAAAGAATAGATCTTGTAACTGCTGCAAATCACTCACTTCCAGAATTAAATCTTCAATATTCTGACGCAATTCCGCCCAATCTAATGAGTTCAAAGCCAAAACGGCACGATTATAGAACTTGATTGCTTGAGTATATTGTTGATTTAGGATCTTTAAGTTAGCTGTATCCAACAGTTCAAAAACTTTATTCTGCAAATTTTCTTGTTCTTCTAATTTCACCTTGTAAATCTGTCCAGCCGTTAACTCTTGATTAAAATCGTCGCCAATAAAAGAGATTGCCACTTCTCTGGAAGTATTAAGGCTGTCCGTCATGATTTGCACAAATTCTGTATTAATCTTCATTAAATCAAAATCGTTGGGATTGCCTCCATGGCGGAATTGGGTTCGTTTCTTTTCCTTCAAAATCAGCATCCAAGCGTAGAGAACCAAAACTTGATCTGCCCAACCCAATAATTTATTCATTTTGTTAATAGCTTTGTATAAAGATGCAATAGCGCCGTCATAATCATAGGATTTTTCTTGGGAATGAATTAAATCAATAAATTGAAGCACATTATTTTTCTTTTTTATTTGTTCCTCTTGAACTTTCTCAAATTTATCCAGTACCTCTTGAGCGCGAATCTCCAAATCATGTTGCTTGGATTCATACAGATCATCAAATTGCTTTTGTGTGAGGGTTTTTAGGTTAAGTTGCTTTTTTTCTAAAAATTCTTGGGAAACAATTGTTTCATTTTTTGGATGAATAAACGGGGTTGAAATTGATTTAGGGGTAAGTGTGGACTGGGCTTGGTCTGTATGTGTAATCCTTGATGATTCTGATTTTGCTTTAATTTTGGTTGTTTCAGGAATCGGTTCTCCTTTTTCAATAAATGCGAACATTGACTGTAATTCTGAGAGATCTATATTGGCTTCATCAGAACTAGATAACTGTGCCTCGGAAACTTGAGTGAAAGTAGGAATAAAATCTTGATCTGATGTGCTTGGAGATTTTCCTAAGATAATTTGTTTTTCAGAAACTGGAATATAATCAGATTGGTCAGTTTGGGCAAATGTGGGTTTATAAGGCTGTTCCCTCTGTGGTGATCTTTGTAAATACGGAATTCGGGTCTCGGATGTTTCAGTAAAATCGGGTTGATTTGTTTGAGCGAAGGTGGGAATGTAGGGTTGATTCTTATTGGTTCGCCGAGATTGCTGTGTTTCTGAAGGAGAAAGTGTGTAGTCGATTTGTTCTGTGGATAAAAATGTGGGTTGATAATTTTCGGGAATTCCACTGAATTTAATAGAACCATTGCTTCTGGGAGTTCCGGTTGGAAGGTAATTTGGCTGTTCAGTGGTGAGAAAACTGGGTGTATATTCTTGATCTGTTTTCTTTAGTTGGTATCCCATTGCGTGTAAGCGTTCTGCCATCATTTGAGCAACTTTTTCAATATTCTGTACTTTTGTCATATTGTATTGGGCTCGGGATAAATGAGAATATGCATACAAAATGGATTTATATGCCCGAAATAAATAACCTTGACCCATTAACTGCTCCGAGTTCGACAATGCCTTTAATCCTAGTTTTATCAATTGTTCTCGATCTTCTCCAAAAACAGGAGGAGGGCTGAGTCCTAAGGGGATTGAAACATTTCCTTGAGCAACTTCCGCTTCTTCGAATGCTTGAGATGTTTGGAATGCTGGATTTGTTTGGGATGACTGAGATGATTGGGGTGCTTGATTTGTTTTGGATATTTGGGATGCTTGAGATACTTGGGAAGATTGGAGATTCGGTGATTCAGATTGTTTGATTCGACCTTCTAAATCTTTAATTCGTACCTCTATCATGGCTAGTGCTTGTTCCTTTTCTAAACCTAACCCTTCCGCTTGATGAAAAATCCCTAATGCTTGTTCCAAATTTTCCATAGCCAACTGATACTCATAATTTAGAATTTTTTGCTCTGCTTGTTCAATTAATTCAAATGCTTTGTTTAGAATATTCTCACTATTAGCCATGGCTTGTTCTTCCTTCCCCATTACTTAATAGGTACTCACAAATATTAAATCATCGTATCAAGATTTTGGCACCATTTTCATATCAGATAACACCTGTAAAGCAGAAAACCTATTCTTGATTATAAAATAAAAAATTCTTCAATAAACCGCCATAAAATTGCCCATATGCAACAGTTCATTGGATTTTCTTGAAAAACGAAAAAATGTTTTAAAAATTAATTGCCTTGGGAATATTTGCCATCTGAAAATAAAAAACATCTCAAATGAGCGAATCCCAAATAACCTCAATATAAATAAATAACTTATTTTTATTTCACACCAAAATCCTT
>CAYRPF010000127.1:0-3556 GCA_964426185.1 uncultured archaeon
CTCCCATGTTATCATCCTTTCAATCTGAACTACAAAACATTTTTTCTTCTTATCCGGTTACTGCATACAATAAAGAATTTGATTTAGGCTTTCTAAAATTTCGGGGTTTTTCATTTCCCAGAGAAAGCATGAAGCACGGATGTAGTGTACACCTTATATCAAAGAAATAAATGGCATATTTGATCAAAAAGAGTGAAGAAAGAAGAAAAATGGAAAAAAATGGAGAGAAGTTATAAAAAAATAGAACAATTAGAAATACTCAATATCCACATCTACGGATCCAACGGAAGTTGTTGCTGAAATCCAAAATGTGGGTAAATTACTTGGAAAATACGTAGTACTACAATAATGATTATCCGATAACCTCACACCCTCATCTAGTTCGATATCAATTGAACCGGTAGAAGTATCACCATATACATCAAATAATGAAATATTATGGGAACTCTGCATATCAATCTCAATACTTCCAGTATCTGTGAAACAAATGAAAGATACATTAGATTGAACAGGGTAATTTTGATATAGATCAATTTCTATGCTTCCCACTGAAGATTGCAGCGAGATAGTTGGATTATTAACATAATCTATGTTATCCAGATCTAATTCAATAGATCCAACATCTGATTCAACAAAAAATCCTGCAGTTATTACCGTATTAGTTAAAGAAACTTGATAACTTCCCGTACCTGAATAGAAATTCAAATTTCCAACAGTGACGTCTTGCAAACCCATAAATACGCTACCAACATTCACAATTCCTGTAAGATTGTAAAGCTCAAAGTTGGGAGATAAATGAATAAACACATCTAAATTCAGCATTTTAATTAAATCAGAATTCGAATGCAGAATAGATAACTCGAAATACAATGAATTATTCAAGGTAAAGTTATTCATCTCAATATTTATAGGCAATTCCGATAGATGTTCAGAATTCATATAATAATGGCAGCTCCATTCAATTGAAATTGCATCTGAACTTGAATCGGGAAGAAGATCGATATTAAAAGAACCGACATCTGCATTAAGTTCCAAATTAAATTGATTAACACTTGATTGATCTTGAGGTATTCTATAAGTTACTTCATCATTAAATTCTTCAAAATTCACGGGAGCATATAATGTATAATACCAAAATGCTGTTGCTCCAGTAATAGCTAAGATTACAAATATAACAAACAGGGGAGATTTCTTTTTTTTAGTTGATTCACTCAATATATTCCACCTACAATATTAATGTGTGTTAATTTCATAGAATTAGTTGAAATATATGAAATTTGATTATACCAATTGTTAGCAAATTTGGAAAAAATAGCGGAAAAAATAGGAATCAGGAAAAAATATTAACTTTTACGCCATTCTGCACCGCACTGGCCACAGATAAATTTCTTCCCGTAAATAACGGGATAATCCATAATAATATTGGTGCGATCTTCCACCTCTCGAATGAGATTACGATTAGAATTACCGCACTTAGGACATGCAATTCGACCACCTTTCTGAACCAATATCTTTCCATGGGAAGTGGAAACTGTTGAAACTTTCGATGCAACATGTTCAGAATCCCCCATTGCTTTTACAGGAGATGCCGTTGATGCGGGTGAACTTGTTGAAGTATTATATTTTCGTTGGGGGGGTTCGATTGGAACCTTTGGTTTAGGAACATCAGGAGTTTCAAAGGTTTCCGGATGAAGATCAGCCGTCCTTCTATCTTGATTCGGATGATAACCTTCAAAAAGTCGTAGGAACTCTGCATCGTCTTCTCCATCCATGAAAATCCGAGGTCGTTGATCTCCAGCCCTATCCGCATCAAATTCGCGCGCTAGCTGCATTGCTTTGACTTTTTCCTTAACATTACTATCTTTACCCTGCCAAACCCAAAGATCCACCCCCAAATCGGCAATAAAACAATCTTCACTATCCAAAGATGATCGTTCAAATGGGACTTGGATATATTTAATTGCATTAATCCCTTCAAATTCTTCGGAGGAAATGCGGTAAAGTGCATCTATATGGTCTGCTTGACCCGCGAATTCGCCGGTAGAGACATCTTTCAGCATTGTTTTGGCTAAATTTTTATCCAAAATCTTCAGATTTTTCACAAATTTCATAAATTCGGGCGTTTCATCGCCTTGGTCCAAGGTAATAATTTTAGCCTGACCATTAAATGCTTCTCCGTCATCAATTCGTCTAGCTTCAACTGCTGCAGTTCCTTTTTCGTCCACACTGCATTTGCTACCTAACCATATAAATATGATCTTATTGGTATGATCGATAACCAAATAAGCATCTCCAGTAGTAAAGATGGCTTTTTTCAAAGGAATTAGATTTCCTTGATTAACCATAAAAATTTGTTTTTCCATGATATTTCTACCTAAGTTTTTAAGTTAATGGTTGAAAATGAGTTATTAACAAAAGGTTGGTTCTTTTCCCTAAAAATATTTTTGCTTCTTTGCAAAGAATGACGCTTAAGTATTTAAAGGTATAATTGACGTTACTCATAAGAAGATTTTCTATATGAAAGTTATAGAAAAATCTAAGAAAGTTCATGGGGAATAGAAAAGAATAAAAACCTTTAACAAGTTTTCAAGATATTATTAGGGGGAATAGTAATATTCGTCGATTTAATCAAATTCAAGAAGATTTTTATGATACAGCGTGTTGTGACAATCCTCAAATTGTTTTAAATAGAGAAAGTCAATATGTCTGCGTGAACTGTGGAATGGTAATCGCTCCAAGTTTAATTAATGCTGAACGTCGGGCATATAATAGGGATGAAATTAATTCTCGCAGAAGAACCGAACCATTATGGAGAAAGTTTGGAAATCGAACAGTAATTGGTCAATTTACCATGGATTCTCGCGGAAATCATCTACTTCCAGAAAAAAGAGCATTATTTGCTCGCTTAAATAAGATTCAAGGGTCCTTGATTAATTCTTTAGAGAGAAATTTCTGGGAAGCAAAACCAAAGTTAAGCTACATTGCTAATCGACTTGATATCCCTGATTATATTCAAGAAACTGCGTGGAATATCTATCGTTTAGCCGCTAAAAAGAAACTAACTATGGGAAGAAGTATAGAATCATTTATCGGCGCGAGTATGTATGCAGCTATTCGCGTGCATGAATTTCCCCGATTAATGGAAGAAGTAGTGGAATGTTCGATTTTGCCCTTAAGGAGCATTCACAGGGCTTTGGCGTTAATAGTGAGGAAAGTTTTACCCGAATTAGGAATGAAATACAGCCCAATATCCAGTAACTGTCTAATTCATCGTTTTGGAAACGAACTACACTTATCGATGCCCATTCAACAGAAAGCCAAAAAATTGCTGTTTGTAGCCAAGCGTTCCGGAATGTCGCGAATTGGAAAGGATCCCAAGGGAATTGCGGCAGCAGTTTTGTATTTAGCCGCCAAAGATACCGAAGAAAAACGAACACAAACAAATATTGCGGCAATTGCGCGAATAACGGAGGTAACCCTGCGGACACGCGCCAAACAAATTTGGAAGTTTGCCAATAGATTCACCACTATTCCTCCTCAATGGATGGCCCGATAG
>CAYRPF010000127.1:3656-4887 GCA_964426185.1 uncultured archaeon
TACTTCTACTTCTTTTCCCAGGATTATTTTTCCTATACAACTCATCCCATTCATTTAGAATATATTGGAAGATCGACATATTATATCCATATAAATTCCTTCATTTCGACATCAAATTATGTCTCGTGCTCTTTCCACTATTCATCCACATATGAGGCGATTTTCCAAACCCATGATAAGGCAAGACACTAGTATAGTTGCAAAAAAAAAGTTTTCCTCAGTCATTCGATGCATGGATGTCGGAAAAACCCTCCATGGTTCTGTTATTGCTGTAGGTTCTCAAGATAAAAAACTCTATCTATTAGACAAAAACTTTCATGATATTCAAGTAATTCTATTTTCACACTGGGTGCGAAGTGTGGCATTAGGCGATTTAACGGGTGATGGAAATGACGAATTAATCGTAGGAGGCGGTGATAAAATCCTTCATATATTCAAATTTGATGAAAATAAAGGTAAATTTGTAAAGATATATGAATATGTTTTTGATCATTTTGTTAATTCTTGCATTATTACGGATGTTACAGGTGATCATGAATTAGAGATCTTAGTTGGTGCTTGGGATAAAACAATACATGCCTTGAAACTCTTTTCTAATCGAAATCAATACATTCTTTCCCTCTTATGGGTTAAGCATTGTGAGAAACGGGTAAATGTTCTTAAAGCAGTTGATGTAAATTCTGACGGCCGAAATGAAATCATCGTGTTATTCAAAGGTGGTGGATTAGAAGTGTATAGCACGAAATTGTGTGAACATATCTGGTCCTTTCCAACCGAAAAAGAACTGCTTGCAGTGGAAGTTGGTCCTATCGATCAAGAAGGTTATCCATATATAATAACTGGGGGGGATGATGCGGTATTGTATTTTCTCAATAGAAAGGGAGAATTAATTCATCAATTCAACACAAAAGATCGCATAACAGCATTATCACTGGAAGATGTGGATGGAGATTTGAACCTTGATCTAGTCCTTAGTGAGGGTGACAAAGTTATTCGAGCCTTTAAATTCCACGGAGATTCACCGCAGTCCAATGAAATCAAATGGATTCACCGGATTCATAGCACAAATAATTGTTTATTAATTACGGATATCAATCAAGATTCTCAGAATGAGATATTATTTGGAGGATATCAATCGATTTTAACTGCTATACGTGATAATTATTACGGAGCAGAAGAAGCATTCTTCATTCGCAAAACGCTCTAATTTCAGTTATTTTTTTGAAATATT
>CAYRPF010000128.1:0-4581 GCA_964426185.1 uncultured archaeon
TTTTTTCTATTTTTATTTCTATTCATCAATATGAACAGTAATTTAACTATATCCTAGTATGCTATTTTTGGAACAATTTTTTGGAGATCTAAATGAGAAGAAGGAAAAAATCAGTGTTATTGAAGTAAACTTGAAATTAATTGGACAATATAATAAATTCCTCCAATAATCAACATTCCAATGAAGGCAACTTTAACCATAGTAAAAAACTCTTTTCGTGTCGGTTTCGTGGAAATTTTAATAATCCGTTTAATACTTAACCAAAATGATTGTAATTTATTCATTCGTACGGTTGGGCTATCTTTTGCAACTGACATGAGAAATCTTCAGATTGATAAATTACAGATATATTAAAATTCTTTTGATAGGTTCATTTGCTTTTCTTTTTTTGCCCCATTAGTGTCTCAATAAACCAATCAGGATCAAATGGAATTAAATCATCATATCCTTGCCCAACACCGATGTAGATGATCGGTTTTTTAGTAATATAGGCGATGGATAAAGCAGCTCCACCTTTTGCATCTGCATCTAACTTAGTTATGATACTGGCATCAATCCCCACGGCTTCATTAAACTTTTCAGCTTGGTAGAGAACATCGTTACCCGCTAAAGAATCTCCAATAAACAAAACTAAATCTGGATCATTAATTCGTTTGATTTTCTTAAGTTCCTCAATTAAATTATGATTAGTTACCTGACGCCCACTGGTGTCGATGATTACAGTTTGAATGCGCTTAGCAGTAGCATGATCTATAGCATCGAATGCCACAGAAGCTGGATCAGCCTTATATTTCTGCTTAATGAGTTTAGTATTAAGTTTTTCCATATGATTGGATAATTGTTCAATGGCACCTGCTCTAAATGTGTCTGCGGCAGCAACAACAACAGATATATCATTCTTTTTTAATAAATTGACAAGTTTTGCGATTGTAGTAGTTTTTCCAGTGCCGTTCACACCTAGGACCATGATTATATAAGGTTTACGGGGATTTGGGCGATTTTTTATCTTTTGAATTAAATCAAATTGACTATCAACATGAAGAATATTATAAATTGCTTTCTCAACAGTAGATTTCAACAAATTATTTTTGCCAAAGGCAGAAACTTCTGATCCAGACAACAATTTTTCTGTCTGTTCTACTATTTTTTCGGCTGCGAAGACCGCAACATCATTTTTCAGCAGGGTAAGTTTTAAATCCGTTAGAACTTTATTCATATTTTTTTCGTTTAGAGTAACCTTGAAAACTGAATTTAAACCTTTTCTTAATTTGGAAAACATAGCAAAATTCACCGTAATTATTATAGAGAAATAAATTATCGACGTCTGAGTGCTTGATCTAAAATAGGTTGGATTTCATCCATTTTTGATCTTACTTCACGATAATTTACATTTAACTTTTCGCGGAGATTTTCATATTTCTTCTGTAATTGTTCCATACTTACAACAGCAGAATCAATAGTTTTTTCGATTACAATATCTTTACCAATTGAAATGAGAATTTTCTTTGGATCGATAATCTTCGCATAAGTATAAGCATTTGACCCCAAGCTTACTATAATTTCGTGATCCTTATCGGCTTCTTTTAATCCCTGCATACTTCTTAGAGATGTGATTACTCCTTGAATTTGAGTATCAAGCAGGTTTAGCTGTTCAATTAGTGCAGATTCTTGGTTTTGAAGGATTTGATAAATGTAACTTAATTGGTTGATATCCATTGTGGGATTATTGGGAGGTTGGCTCATAAGAATCAATATTTTTTGCTAGTTTGATAATTTTTGAAAGAAGTATAAAAAAATGAACTATTGAATGATTATAAATTGATTTCTTTACAATTAAATACTGTTAATCGTATAAAAATTTCGGATTGTTTATAGATTAGCCAATTGTTGGATATATTGATCGGGACATTCCTCTAATGGAATTTCCTTATTTTCCACAATTTTAATTTTGCGACGTAAGATTTTCTGAGAAGTAACTTGACCTAGAACTTTATCTAAAGCATTTTCTGGAGTCAAAGCTCTTACATATTTAGTAAATTTGAATTTCTGAAATTTCTTGACATATTTTCCTGTAATTTTATATATTTTTACTTCAGAGGCAACCATTGGAATTCACTTAAAATTAATGATAATTGGGAAAAAGAAGCATTATTTTAATTTTTTTTGATTTTAATACCTTAACTGGCAATTTTACGATTAATTAATTTGTAAAACTTCCAATAATCGTTGGATTTCAGGACCAGTAGAATCTCGACCAAATAACGCGCCGTAATCATTCACTACTGCTCCACCACCTAAATATGGATTACCAGTATTAATTGTTGAAACATCAATTTCAACTTTTAACACTTTAGCAATTATTTCTGCATCATCTTCACTTATCATGGGATGAACAAGGACTCCTTTATTATTAGCCAGCCCGCAAGAGCCAGATAAATTTGAGCCTGCAAATGCTAAGATTTCTACTGGGACATTGAGAGCTTGACTAATTACATCTTTTGCTTCACCAATTTTTGGTGAAATTATTGCTCCATGATCATTACAGAGAATTAAATTTCCAAATGCATTTGCGTCAGTTTCGATGATTGAAATTTGAAAATCATGAGTCATATTAGCACGGAGAATCTCTAATTCTGAATCCAAAATATTGTGAGGAAGAATAATCCCTTTTGAATTCATAGCAACTAAAGATCCTACCACGGCACTCCCACCGATAAAAGTTTCTATGACAACCATATTTGGATTTATTTTTTTTACAAATTCTACTATTTTTGGATTAATTTTTGGAGGATGAATGAAATATGAATTATTCATCGCTAAATATACCCCTAGATTAGACCCACCAAAAATATTTTCTTTTTTTATCGGCATTGAATTTTCATATCCTTATAATGAAAGAGTCAGAAAAAAAAATTAATTAAATCGTAGAGAAATCGGCAATTATAGCAGTTTAACAAAAATTATGCTAAATAAGCACGCACAATTCCATCCACACTTTTTGTTACCCTAACTCGAATCTTTCTTGGAGGATTTTTAATTCCATTTTCCCAAATTCTTTCATTTATTTCCGGAGAAATATAAACAGGCCCTTCTGGTTTCATATGTCGAGTTAAGAATTTTTGTAAAACTTTGATAGCTTTCTTTGCAGCTTTCCATCGGGGTGCTTTTTCAAATCCCTTCTTTGCGAGAGGAACTACATAAAATCGTTCTTCTTGGATTTCTTCTTCGAATTCTTCCTCTTCAGATTCCGCAATTTCTTGCTCGATTTGACTTATTTCTTCTTCTCCTTCGGGAACTTCATCCAATTCAAATGCATCGACTTCTTTTTTAGCTTCCGCTTGACGTTTGGCTTCTTCGATTTTCCTTTTTTCTTCGCGTTCTAGTCGTTTATCGACTTTAACCGCTTTTAGCTGTTCGTCTTCGGTTTTAATTTTTTTAATAATCTTTTTCTTTGCCATTATTAATCATCATCCTAATAAGATAAAATGAAAATCGATTACGATTTCAATTTTTGTGATCTCCAGTGACGTCGACTAAAAGGAGTCGAACGGACCTTTCCTTTGGTTTTCATAGTAACCCATGTAGGAATATTTCCACTTCTCTTTCTATGTTTTATTAGACGTAATTTACGGGGTAAGTTTTTGTTTCTTGCCATTATTTTCACTTTTAGTTATTTTTGTTGTTTATATTTTACCGGAATGTGATTTTTCCGGAGGGTTTTTTGGTTTGGTTTTGAAGTTGTTTAAGAAGACCTTTGAAAAACTCATCCGACAGCGGGGTTTTACCTCGCAACGCTCCTGATTGATAAGCTTGAATTAATTGTAATTCAAGGGATTCTGCAAATTCAGGTCGAGCCAATTTTATATTTGCTAATCGAGATCGGGCTTCAGATGATAAGATACGTGCCAACAACATCTGCTTTTGAGCTTCTAAAGCTTGTTGCTGTCTTTGTTGCTGAATAGCATTTTGCTGTTGCATAGCTTGCTGCTTTTGCAGTTCTGCCATTCGTTGTTCCCTTATTTTTCGTAATTCTTCATCATCACTCATCGAAAAAACCTCACCTTTTTAAAAAGATATTAGATATTTGCTTCAATTGAGCTTTTAAGCTTGTGTAGATTCTGCTTTTAATAATTCAGCGGCAGTGGCATCCAAGAGAGAACGACCCTTATTTGTGAGCATACGCCCGTTTTTCTCGGTTTTTTGTACGTAACCCGCTTTTTCTAGTTGTTGAAGGATTCGGCGAATAATTGCCCCAGATCCTTTAGCACTATGCTTCAAATGAACATATCCAGGATCCCGACCACCATATTCCTTCTTGAGACGATTCACACCAATAGATTTACGGTATAATTTTCGCAACAGACTTGCAGCCCGAACATACCAGAAATTTTTATAATCTACAGGCGGGAATTCTTTAAACCATCCAGTTTTCCAAAACATTGCCTCTTTCGGGGCTTTGATCGGATCTTCAGCTTTGAGTTTTTCAGCCACAGCGCTGATTAAATCTTGTGGATATACATCATAGATATTAATTTTCCATTACCTTCCTTTAGCTTGCGCTAAATTTGTATCAATCAAATG
>CAYRPF010000129.1:0-4556 GCA_964426185.1 uncultured archaeon
GGAAAAAAAGAAATTATAGAAGAGAAGAAATTATGGATCTAACCTATCAGGTGTGCGAGGATACATCACACATTCCTTAATTTGTTCCACACCCGTAATGATCTGCAGCCATCTGGCCACACCCATACCTAATCCTGCATGAGGTGGCATACCGTAATCAAAGGCTTGAAGATGACTTTTGAAGTTGTCTGGATTGAGACCTTTTTCTCGAAGATTTTTCTCTAATAAATCACGTTCGTGAACCCGGGTTCCACCCGAAGCTAATTCTAACCAGCCTTTTTGTAAATCAAATCCGTGGCTCAATTTTGGGTTTTCAGGATCGTAATGAATGTAAAATGGTTTGGATTCCATGGGCCATTTGATAATGAAATAATAACCAGGTAAAAGTGAATCTAATTTACGATAGGCTTCAGTTGATATATCCTCTCCGAACTCGATTTTTATGCCCAATTTTTCTTCAATCATCTTCAAAATTTCTTCATAGGTATAACGAGGCAAAGGTAGTGAGGGTATTTCGAAATTTTCTAATTGACCTAATATTTCTAAATCTTCATGGCATTTCTTTTTAATCTGGGTTAATACGTGAACAACCATCCGTTCAACCATATTTAAAACATCGGTGTAATCCGCAAACCCCATCTCCATATCAATTTGGTAGATTTCGCATAAATGCCGATTGGTAAAGGATTTTTCAGCGCGATAACATGGACCTATCTCAAATACTCGTTCATATACCGAACACAAGCGTTCCTTGTATAATTGAGCGCTTTGGGATAAATAAGCATCTTGATCAAAATATTTAATGGGAAAAAGCTCGGTGCCTCCCTCTGTTGCACTAGCAATGATTTTGGGAGTAATTATTTCAGTGAAATTTTGAGATGTAAGAAAATTTCGGGTTTCTTGGAGCAATACAGAATGAATTCTAAAAATGGCTAGGTTTCTGGGATGTCTCAAGTCTAAAGAACGGTGATTTAAGCGAGTATCCAAATCAGACATAGTCTTTCCTGTCATATCCAGAGGAAGCTGTTCTACCGCTGAGTTCATGATTCGTATTTCCAAAGGGATAAGTTCAACGCCGTGTGGGGCTTTGGCAAAAGCTTGTAATCGCCCACGAATTAAAATGCACCATTGATGTCCGATAGATTTCATCTTTTCAAAAATTTTGTCGCTTACTACACCTTTTTTTGCAGTAACTTGAATCTGGCCATATTTGTCTTGTAATACCATGAAAATCATTGCGCCTAACTTACGAACGCGGAATGCCCAACCAGCCACCACAACTTCTTGATCGGCTAGTTTGGAGGTTAAATCGGTTGAATAGTGGGTTTTCCGAAGATCTCCCAACGTTTCATAAACTACATTCTCCATATGAAGCTCAATGAAGGCAGTTTCATTAACTTTTCGTAAAGTCGATAAAATGTTTTCGTAATTCCGCCAATAACATTGTAGCGTAAGTGCCTTTGGGAAGAGAAAATTCTAATTTAATGCCGTGAGGATCGAGTTTTGGATAGTGGTTTATAACATGTGCTTGAGATATTTTTAGATTCGTGGGATAATTGTTAATTGCACGAAATGTCCCCTCGAATGAAAATAAACCAGGAATTTTATGATCAAAATATTTTAAAGTAAAATCATACTCATTCAAAAAAGTGGTGTAAATATGCTGAAAAGAAGGGAATTCATCCAATTTTGTTTTATACCCCAAAATAGGTGCAACTATAGCTGCACGATGGTGTTGAAATGCTTTTATTATGTTAGTATCGTTCCAACCATCACCACCATGATACCGATAGAAAACTAAAGAAGGATGTCCGTATTCGTCTTTCAAAATAGAAACAATATCTCCATTAATTGGCTGGTGTAAAGTATCTTTTTGTTCTAATCTATATGAAACAGCGGAATTGAATAAATAGGACTGAAAAGATGAAAAAATAAGATTAATCAAAGAAGAAGGTAGTTTTAGAATGGCTCCTTTATAATCATCAGGATGTTCGTTGAGATAATGCACTATTCGCTTCTCATAATGCAAAGAGCGTGGTAAATCAGCATCCCAAATACCCTTTTTTGCTTTTTCCGACAATTCAATTCTCGCTTCCCGAATTTTTTCAAATTCAAGAGGATAGACTGTGAACAGAAATTCCTCAACTGCTTCTTTATATTGATGCATAAAAAGATATTTGCCCACGATATGCGAATTTGGACGGTGTTGACCAAACCGCTGCATCCCATAATAATTTGGAAATCCTAGTTCATTTATCTGCTTTTTCCATTCATTCAGAATTGGTTTAATCTCTTCATAATCTTTATTGATGTGGCGGATATTGATGGTGAAATGATTCCCCCACAAATGTCCCAACTTGACAGCATGTCGAGATAAAGAAATGTTGGAAATACTAATGTTTGGATGGTAGAAATGCTGTAATTTATTTATGAAATTTCCCCGCACAGAAAAACGTTGGGCGGTAATAGCGGTATGATCTTTGATACCTGCCCATTGCAAATCCCCTTCCTTTACTTTAAGATAATCTCGAATGATCTCAGCCGCATAGATGGTATCGGCATTTTTTTTAACGAGAGTGAAGGTAGTGAATCTCTTTTCTTTCTTTGAATAATTTTCGACAGTTGATGTCTGATTTTTATTTTTTTTGGATTGATTAGTAGGCCGGGTACTGAGAATTTCTCCACTAGGCAGAATTTCCTGAACGATAAAATCTGCAATATCTTCTTTAATTCTTCCCTTAATGGGAGGTGTATTTGTGGTGAATCCTCGAATTCCAACCAGTTTTCGCATTTGATAATAGATATTATTAATGGGTTCTTCTTCTGTAGGACTGGTTGGCATGAGAATTCTTTTTCCTGTTAATGGTATATCGAAAATAAGATTTGAAAAAATGCCCCGCATGGGGCTTAGGAATCACAACGAATATGTTTCTAATGATAAATAACAATTAACAATAGTAATTAGACTCGTCGACCGCGACGTCCGCCCTTACGACGTGTTCCATCATGAGGTAATGGCGTAACTTCCTCAATGCGACCTATTCGCAATCCTGAACGAGCAAGACCTCGAATCGCTGCTTGAGCACCGGGACCGGGTGTCTTTGCCCCTCGACCACCTGGAGCTCGCACCTTAATATGGATTCCACCAATGCCTTTATCTTTAAGGGTCATAGATGCTCGGGAAGCCATTGACATTGCCGCATAAGGCTTTGCTTCATCGCGATCGCTCTTCACTACCATACCACCTGATATACGTGTAATGGTTTCAGCCCCGCTTAAATCTGTAATTGTTAAAATAGTATCATTATAGCTGGCAAATAAATGTGCGATTGCCCATTTAATTCTACGTGATGTGGATTTAACCATTTTAATTATCCTCCATTTCAGCTGCTTCTTCAGAGGCTTTATCCTTTACCGTTACGCCTCCCCAAATTTTGCTCTGATCTACTTTAAAAGGGGAGTTAGCCGCAAAGTCGATCTCATCATCTTTTTTGACTAAATAAGAAGGTGAATCAATAATTGCACCGTTTACAGCAATATGTCCATGAGTAACAAACTGTCGAGCTTGTTGGATGGTCTTTGCCATGCCTAGTTTATGCACAATTGTCTGTAGCCGACGTTCTAAGAAATTTTCTACGGTTAGTGATAAAATATCATCGGTAGTTGCTTCTTTTCCTACCAAACCCAATTTTTCTAATCCAGAGCGAATTTCTTCAAAACGCGTTTCACGAATATCTTCGGGTAAAGTTCGACTTTCTCGAGCTAGTTTACGATAATGAGATAATTGAAATTTGTGTTTTCGGAATTCTTTTTTGTTGCGCAAGCCGTATTTGCCTAAATATGTAAACTCTTCAACAATTCTATCTTTCTCAAAAGGATTATTTGGAGTTGCATATTTCTTTTTTAATCTACGTGGGTCTCCCATTTATTTCACCTTTTTTACTTTCCACCCTTTAGAGTTTTGCGCATATATCCAACAACCAAACCGTGTCGGCCGGTTGTACGAGTGCGTTGTCCACGAACTTTCAATCCATACATATGTCGAATTCCTTTCCATGAGCGTGTGCGCTTCATGCGGTCTAAATCCATTTTTCGCACTAATTCTAAATCATTTCCCGTAATGTGGCGATATTCTCCTGTGCGTAAATCTTTTTGTCGGTTTACCATCCATTTTGGAATACCATGGGAAACAGGATTTTGAATTATCTTCACAAGTTTTTCTTCGTCTTCTTCTTTCAGCAAGCCGATACGCATGTTTGGATCTAAACCACTCACGCGAACTATTGCGGATGCCAACCTGCGACCTATCCCTTTGATCTTGGACAATCCAAATTCTAAGCTACGATGGCCCTCAATCGAAGTTCCTAGGATACGAAGGAGATTTCTGAATTCACCAGATTTCTGGTAATATTTTTTATCGAATAATTTTTCAGGCATTATTGTATATCACCGCGCGATATAAATTCGCAAGAATATTAAGAAAACATTGAATTTAGAATTTGTGAAAAAAAGGCATTTTCTCTTCTTAAATTTATAATTTATCATTTAGATGATTT
>CAYRPF010000130.1:0-4239 GCA_964426185.1 uncultured archaeon
AAAATAAAAAAATGTCACGAAAAATTGGAATTGGAAAAAAACATCGAAAAAAAACCTATATTCCATTCGGTGAAGTCCCTATTGGAGTAGTGGAAACACAAAATTCAATCTTATATCGACAATCACCAGCATCCCAATAATTCCAATACCACCATCCTTCATCGACATAATTTAACATATTACTTTCCCACCAATTAAACACAGGATACTGGTCATCGCTGTCAGGCCAACTATCATCTTCCCAAGCTTCCACCCGAATTTTTAAAGGATGAATCTTTGGAATGACTACGTCAGCCACATTTTTCATCCAGTAGATATATCCTGAACCCTTGCGGGAAACGGTGCCGTAATAATTATTGGTAATATATCCTGCACCACCCCAACCGTCACCGACAAACCACTTCAAATATTCTTCCCCAGAACCCTTAGGCCATGGATCATAATCATTTTCATAATAAATTCCCACGATATTGATTTTTACATAATAACAGTCTGCTGGATCCCAATCTGAAGTTTGTACTTCGTATGTGTTTGAATCATGATACAAATCGCTGGGAGAAACACCATAAGCTGTAGTCCAACTCCACGAATCACCGTCAGGATCTAAGTCAATATTGAATAAATATTTATATGCTGCCCACGCTATTTCGGAGCAGTAGTAGCCATCTATTCCAGAAAGTCCGTTAGTTCCAGTAATTTGCTTGCTGGTCCATCCCCAATCATACGCAGGACCTACTGGATAACCATCGAGACCTCCTGAGAGTCTGGATTTCATCCAATCTACTGCTTGTTGCCGCTGTGTATCGGTTAACCCTGAAACCCGAACAGCAACTGCATTTTCTGCATGATCATTGACACCTTTGGCCCAAGTAGAATATCCTAAGCCGTTTCCCGCTTCATCACTCTTGGTAGAATGAATTACGTACGGAGTTCCAGGAGCCATCCATTCGTGATTATCTCTATCCCAGATATACTCTCCCGATTTCACAAACCCACAAAATATCTCAGTGTGTGAAAATTCACCCGGAATAAGGTAATCAAAAATAGTATCGTCTGTTCCAAGCAGAATGATGTCTCCTGGAACCAATCCAACATACGAGAGAGAATTAACTCCATCTCCCGCAAAAGCCGATTTAACTACTTCAGCATCTGCAGTTCGGCTCATAACAGATTGATCAATGGGATTTTGTTCTACTTTTGCAGCTGGATTGATGAACATGGTCAGCAGCAAGATCCCAAAGGCAATCTTCAAAACTCTTGAATGTTTCATACCCATCACTTAACTCAAACCCCACCGCAACCAAACGGTAGGAAAATCCTTGGAAACATCATAGAAAAGGAAAGAGAACTAAATTTTCCTGATATTTCAAGGTTATATTCATTTCAATCTAAAAAGTTAAAAATGTTTAGGCTGGGAGCATTTAAAAAGATGTGCGACTTAATTTAAAGCGATTGATGAATTAAAATGGGAAGAACCTTTTTTTTCCAATTTTTGATGTTAACAAAGCAACATACAAAGTGCCTTCAGACCACCTAGGGGATTTTTCAAAACCTTTTTATAGGAAGCTATTAAAAATCGGGTGAAATTTTAATAAGCTTTTTATTGCCTTCATCCTTTTTTCCAGTAACCCAACTGATCGTATTATACAGTTGTTGATGATTGTCTGATTTTCACCATTTACAAGGTTGAAAAGCAGCCTCGATGGAATTACTCCATCATTCACCAGAATATAACACAATTATAACCTAGAGGAATATAATCTATGCATCTTCCAACCAAAAACGTTGCTAGCACCGCCTTGCTTTGCCTTTGTCTAGCAGGGCTTGCTTCTTACGGCGGTACCCGGCGCAGATTCGGCCGAGACTTTAAAAAAGAAGACATCCTTGACCAAGGCACTCGTTCTGCCATATATGAAACTATACTAAAAAACCCAGGGTTACATTTTCGGCGCATCTGCCGTATTCTTGATAAAAAAATGGGCGTGGTTCAATATCACGTTTCAGTTTTAGAGAAAAACGGTATGATTCGCAGTATTCGAGATGGGCGTTATAAATGCTTTTTCGCAGAGGAAAATATGGAAAATCTTCCTCCTGAAGAACGCCCATCCGAAGAGATAGCAGCTTTGCGGGAATCAATCATAACCTCGCTTCGCCGAAAGACCCCTCAATTGCTAATTACTCATTTAGCAAAAGAAACCGTGGCTAGTCACCAAACATTATCGAATGTGGCACAAGTGTCTCCCCAAGCAATTACCTTTCACACGCAGAAATTGCAGAAGGAGGGGATAATCAAGTCAGAGAAACAAGGTCGGCAGAAATTTTACTCTTTGAGTGAACAAGCGCGTAAAATCACTGAATCGTTGATTAGAGCTCATTAGTGCAAGATGGTTGGAATTCTTATTGACTTTTCAACATCAAACATTTTTTTCTTTGGTTTTCTCTTTTCTTTTTTTATAGCAATAAATAGAAAGGAATTATTCAAAAATGTACGGAGGGTCACACATTTGAAAAATAATTCCATAATTTTAAAAATTATTAAAACTTTCGGCGAATTAGGACAAACATAAAAGTATGTTCACCCCCCAGCTAATTCATAAAAATGCAGAAAATAATCTGGGATAAAAAATACATCAAAATTAAAATAGTGACCGAAAATGGGTTTACTTGAAGTAGCAGTAATGTTTGAGAACTCGATTCTTGTTGAAGATAAGTTCTATGAATATGACAAAGCAGTTGTTCTAGATGCTGAAATCAGGGATCAAATGCTATCTGCAGTAGTTGGTTTAAGCACAAATGCATTTGGTGATGAAATTCAGAATTTTGCGGTAAATGATTTTGTCATTGTTTTTCAGAATACATCTTTTCATTCACTCCATGATCCAGAACAAGAATGTAAAATACGAATTTACGGAATCGCGACCAAAGATACTACTAATTTGAAATTGCTTTCTGCCGCATTAAATGATGCGTTGTTTCAGTTTGTAAATAGATATTCTAGAATTGATATCCAGAATAAAAATTTGGATAAATTTGCAGAGTTTAAGAGTCGATTTGAGAAGATTTTTCGAGATTTTATCGTCAAAGAAAAAAAGGAAGATATCTTAAAAACTGCAAAAAAAATGCGAATGCAAGAACAAGCACGAGAAAGAAATATCGAACAACACCGGTATTCCATGGGAAACACACGATTTACCTAAAATTTTACATAATTCATTTTTTTCCTTATTTAATTTTTCAATTCCAATTTTTCAAGCCTAATTTTTATGAAGTTTGTAAAACAATAATTATCACAGCAATTACTTCCATTAAAATGCCTAAACTGGTTATACTGACGAAATTTTCTACAAAACCCGCAATTATAGCTAGAATAACTACAAAAATATGTAGCATCAACAAGTTAAAGAGAATTTTTAGACGAGAAATTTTAATATTTATGGTTGAAATTAAAGATTGAACTAGAAAATTGGCAAATCCTATTAAAGAAAGTAATCCACCAAGCGCAGCAAGAGTTCGAGATAAATTCAAGCGAGAAGAAAATCAACCAGCCATTTTAAAATCCCGAAGGTTTAAGCAAATCAATTCCAAAAGAGAGTAATTTCTTCCGCAAAACCGCCATGGGAAGACCAAGTACGTTGGTCGGACTTCCTTCAATGAAATCGATAAATAAGCTCGCTCTATCATACAAGGAGTAAGCTCCAGCACGACCTTGAAATTCTCCCGATTCAGATAGATACAAATTGATTTCATGATGAGTGAGCTTTTGCATATGCACTTTTGCTCGTGAATAAAACGAAATTTTTTCCAGATTATCCAGGCTTTTAGTGCTCAAAAGACAAACTCCGGTGAAAAGTTCATGGGTTCGGCCCGATAAATGATTTAAAATCTGGTGAGCTTCCTCAACACTTTGTGCTTTTCCGATTAACTCCTCACCCATCACAACCATGGTATCGGCTCCTATAATCACGGCATCTCCATATTTTGATAGATAATTGGAAATCCAGAGATTTCGGACATGATTGGCCTTTTGGAAGGCTAATTGTTGCACGTATTGAGGGGGAGAGTTAATGGGAACGCTCGATTCATCAAAATTGCTTGGAATAATTATAACTGGAAACAAAATGCGCTCAAAGCACCTTTTCCGATCCTCCGATGCGGATGCCAATACCAAATAAATCATAGTTTTTGAGAACCGTGGGTAACAAAAAAAGTTCACCTATGGAAATTCAAAAAGTAAAAAAA
>CAYRPF010000131.1:0-4208 GCA_964426185.1 uncultured archaeon
CGTTCTAAATGAGGAAAAAGATTGTTTTCGATACCGCTACAATTCCCCCAGCTCTGATTTTACACCCTTAGGAACTGCCATAATACAATCCACAATCGCTCTTCTCAACGGAGAATCTATGTTTCCGTCATACTGGAATAACGTAAAAGCACTTGAAAATGCCACCCGATATGGCTATTTGCAGATTTCACAAGGTGATGATTATTGGTTTTACTCCTCCGCCTCTCAAGGGGAAGACCTATTTACTCAAGCCATGATTTACCAATATTTCGACACCATTTCGAATCAATATAACTGGAAGAATAATATATCCGATTATCAATATTTACTGAATACTTTGGAAAATTTTTGGTCTCCTGACGGCGGAGCCTCGTTCTTTCTACATGAAACTTCCTTACAATTTAAAGCTGAATATTACCTTGCCCGAAATGATCTTGCCCTATCTACCGAGGTTTACAATTTCGTGAAATCCATGGCGGGAAGCACCCATTTCAGCGTCCCTCAGCAAGCTTATCTCTGGTTTCCGTTTCCACACGATCACTACGATGAAATTAAGGTGGGGTATTATTGCACTTTACTACTAACCGCTTATAATCTTTGGGACAACTTTTTGACCGATTACTCCACTCAAGCGGAAGTTTACGAAATGTGGTTTAGGGATCAACTTACGGGGGATTTATGGGGGAAAACATCCACCATTTCCAATCAAGGCGATGTACTGCATTTATGGTGGGACTTAGAAGCCCAAGTTGAGTTTATCCGTCAGAGAAATGTTAGCACCATTGAAGATTATTATTCAGTGAATGATGCGATGACTATAACCGAAAACCTAAATAATTTTTACAACTATGACGGCTATTTCAATTTTCCTGAGTTGAATAATTGGTTCTGGTCATCTTATATGGGAGAGAGAATTTACGAACTTTTAAACGTGCAGAGTAATATTGACGAATTTATCAGCAGTTATTGTCAAGATCATTTATGGAATAACGGTTATACAAACTTTGAGCAGTTATACTGGATGCTTAGATTAGCGGCAGTTTATCACATCCCCATTTACATGGATCATCCATTTGTCAATCACACCTTCGTGCGGGATTTCTGCTATTCTGTGATCAATTCGCCGGTACTGGATTTTTACCAATTCGAGAGTTTGAAGATACTCAAAGAACGGCCCGAAATATTCATTTGGTATCAAGCTCCCAATCCGGCGGAGTGCATTTTTGGGCAATCACATAATATATTGATTCAAATAGCTACCCCCACTTCCATTATCGAAGTGCAAGATCCGAAAATTAACGGAGAAAATTCATACAGCCAAATTTCACTGTTTTACGATTTAGAATCTACTCCAATATTTGATCCCAGTATTCCCTATCAAACATTGGATCAAGTGGATTTTTGCTATTTGAGTGAAACGTATTGGTGTGTTTTTCCGGTTGATATGATAATTCCTCACGATTACAGCTTGACTACACAAGTTGGTTCTGTAAAGATTCACTTGGAAACGCCGTGGATGATAACCCAATATTTGCTTCCTCACCTTACCGTGAGTAATGCTTCAGGAATTGTCGCGGATATAACGGCTGAAAATTTAACCAGTATTTATGCCCAAGATTCAACTGATTTTTCTTGGGAAATCAACACAGGCGATCTGATAAATGGAACATACTTCATCAACTGGAGCTTTGGAGTGGATTATTTTGCGAATATCACAGCCGAAATGGATCTTCAAGTGCCCGGAATTACAACCACCATCACCACTGATACCACTACAACGACTAACACAACTACAACTACAACTACAACAACTACTACAACTACTACTACCACTACTTCAACAACGACTTCTACAACCACCACAACCACTACGATAACTACGACAACTACTATTACCACTACTTCAACAACGACTTCTACGACCACCTCAACTACCTCAACTACTTCAACTACTTCAACTACCACTTCAAGCACTACCTCTACCGGTACCGATACATCCACAAACACAAACACCATTTCCACTTCTTCGGATGATACTGCTTCAAATAATTCGGATGATTCACCCGATAATTCCGGTAATAAGGTTCCCTCCATTTTCCACAGTTCTGCCCTGTATTTCTCAATTGGAGGGGTCTTCGGAGTGGCTTCCTTAGTTACCGCTTTCAAAAAGCACTAAATTTGAAAATCTCAAAGGGTATTCCCATTTTTTTGCTCTTTTATATTCTTACCAAGTTAAATTTATGGCTGTTAAGAATTTTACGCTGGCAAATGAATACGAGATCTTGCTGCAGATGATCGAACTTGCCCACCAATCTTACGATACTAATCTTATTATTTACACCTACCACTATGCCAGTCAATATTACCGCCATGTGCATCAACCAAAGGAAGCAGCGGATTTTCTTCGAAGGGCTTTGAATTTATGTACCAGTGAACATCCTTTGAAGCCTCAATTGCAAGAAGAACTGGACTCAATAACCTTTTTACCAACTGACGAACTGAATTCTTACTGGATATTTGCCAAAACGGGGCTGTTATTATTTCAATCCGATGAAAATTTAAATGTTAAAGTAGATTCCGACCTATTCGGGATGTTTTTTGCGGCTTTACAGCAGTTTGCCAGCGAATGTGGTGCCATGGGGGATCAGAATATTAAAAGTATTCAATGGACGAACGGTTCAGAATTTTTGATCTATCACCGAATCCAAGATCCGATCTTCATAGTGGGGATCAGTCCCAATCACGACCAATCTCCCGCTATCAATAACTTTTTACGGAGGATATATCATCGATTTATGCTAATGTATGAAATTGAACTGATTAATTTTCAAGGTAATGTGGAAATTTTCCAAACATTCCTGGATTAATTCCCTCTGCTTCCTTTTTTCTTCACTTTTGCGATCTTTTGCATCTCAAAACAATCATTATGCAGAATAGGTTTTATTTAAAGCTCAATACTACATTTTTGTATTATGCCAAAATATGGATAATTCAATCTATATATTTTTTATTTAGTGCATTACTAAAGATATCTTTGCTTTAAATTAAATTTTTTATCGATAAAATGCTAACTTATAGGTTATTCTCATTGATGCCAGTTATTTTCGGATATAATTTTTTTCTTATTTTTCTTTTAATATTTTTAGAAATAGATCAAGATTTTACTTAATTTTCAAAAAATAAAAGTAAGTTTCTTAATAGCTAGTTAATTTCTATCAAAATTTTAATGAAAATATAATATCTCCTTAAAAGACCTTTGATTAAGTAATTACTTAACTTGAATAATTTACTAAAAATCACAAAAGTGCATACATCACTACTAAATCATCATCAATATTGGTCGCTTCTGCAACGATTAAACGGAGTTTTTCGGAAAAAACCATAATCTTAACTGCAGTACTTTTTATAGAATAGGTTATGTCTAACGAACCCTTCATCCCTTCAAGAATACGGGGGATCAATTTGAAGGGATTGAGAGGATGAATTCTATGAGTCTATCAAATTCGTTGCCGTGTCAAACTTCATATCAAACATGTGAATGCTGCGGTCATGTCCCTTTACTACCCCACGAATTGGGTTGGGTGTGTGAAGTCTGCGGAACCGTTATGGAAGAAGAAATTTTTGAACAAAAGCAGCCGATCATTCGAAATCGAAAAGCGACTCCTGATTATTATCATTCTCCAGCGGGATTCGGGACCACCATCGGAACCAAAAAAGAAGCAGGTAACTTGAAATTTAACCGTATGCGGATGATTGATAATGATACACATGTTCATCTCAATAATTCGGTACGCCATCTTTTTTTGAATCACGGCACTCTCTTAGATCTTATAGTTCCGGTGGATGATCTGATGAAAATTTTCCGCAAGATTTTTCCCCAACTGCCAAAAAATTCTCACGTGAAGAACTTAGAAAGATTGACTTTTGCCATCTTGATCCGAACCATGCAGAAACGCGGTAGCCTATTAACCATTAAAGAAGCTTGTCGCAAATGCGGCATTGAATTTAAGAAAGTGAAGCGAATTTTTCGGGCACTGAGCCAAACCACTTTAAATCGCGAATTTTGTCCAGACTCAACGGATATGGCGTTTCATTATTTGGCCAAAGTTCAAGAGAAATATGAGTTTCAACCGGAAGATATTTCATACATCACCAATATTATTCGGACCGAAAGACATAAACTGGGAAGTACCCCCAAAATGTTGGCG
>CAYRPF010000132.1:0-4074 GCA_964426185.1 uncultured archaeon
TAATATCTTTAAAAGTAGTAATATCTTCTCCGTTACCAATTTTTATTTCTTCTAATATTGCCCACTTTTTCGTACCATCTTTACATACGATTTTTCTTTCGCGTGGTGCTTGGGAAACCTTGGTTTTTTCTAGCCTACTTAACTTCTCCAAATCCAAATAAGGATATGCCTTAGCGATCCAAGTATCATTATCTGGAATATCTTTCAAGGAATATCCAAAAGTTTGTTCAAATTTTTTATTTATATAAAGTACTTTTCCTTGCTCATTTGATATGACTAAGGGGACTGGTAAAAAATGAACAATTCTTTGATATCTTTCTTGAATTTCTTTAAGTGATTGTTGAATTAGGGTTTTTTCCGATAAATCTTCAAGCAAGGTCACAAAATATTCGTTAGAAATAGGAACATCTTGAAATACAATTGATTTTATTTTTCCATCTTTGCAACGTATGTGTTGTAATCGCTGTGGAGAAGATTCATCAGTAATTTGATCAAGATTATTGACAATTTCAGGGATTTTAGGGATTTCAGGGATTTTAGGGATTTCAGGGATTGAATCTTGAATGAATTCACGATATTTTTTGCTAGGATAGGCTTTTTCTTCCCAGAGTTCTGTTGTGGCAACTTCTTCCAATTTATAGCCTGTCAATTCAGTGAACTTGGTATTAATGAATAAATTTTTATCATTTTTATCTGAAATTACTGCTGCAATTGGAAATTTTTCCATGATGAATTTTAACATTTCAAGAGAGGGAATCTGGGGTTTTGAATTCATGAGAAATCATTTTTTTCCTTAATAATTATTTCTTTTTTTTCTGCTTTATTAATATATAGAGCTGCATATGTTTGAAGTTTATGGGAGTTTATGGTAATTTATGGGAATGTAGATGAAAATATTATTGAAGCATATATATGTCAATTATTAGAATTAATTTGTTCAATACATTTTTAATTTCAAAAAGAGATATTCATTCATGGATGTTGCTACCTCTTCTTCTATTGAAACTTTACCATCACCCCACCATGAATTAAATTCGCGAGATGTATGGATTATTGGGACTCTCACTTCAGTAATTGTTGCGATCGGGCTAATTCTAATTCAACTCGGTTTTAACGAATCATTTTACAGTGAAAATGCAATATTATATAGTATTTTTAGAATTATCACCGAGTTAGGTGGTGAATATGCATATATCGTATTTTTCATGGTGATATATCTATCAATTGATAAGAAGTTTGCCGAACGTTTGATTTTCAGCTTTGTAATAACCCTTCACTTCACCAATTTCTTTAAGTTAACATTTCAAGATCCCCGTCCAAGTACCAATACCCTTGAAACAGGCTTTGGATTTCCCAGCGGTCATACTACCGGTTCAGTGTCTTTTTGGGGATATACCCTCTTAAATGTACAAGATTTTAACAAGAAATCCTCCAAATGGTTGGGGGGTATATTTTCCGGATTCGTGCTGATTTTCGTCCCTCTCTCTCGATTGGTGATAGGTGTGCATGATTTAGCCGATGTTGTGGGAGGATTTGGACTGGCTGGATTATTACTTCTGGTTTACTGCTATTTGGAACCAAAGATTTCTGCAGTTGGGTGGTCTTTGGGAAAAAAGATTGGGTATGGAGTAATATTGGGATCAGTGTTATGGATAGGGTGTGCTGCAATTTTAGCTTGGATTCATCCCACGGCTTTATGGGAACAAGTTGAAGATTTGGCACAATCTTCCGGGTTAATTATTGGATTAAGTATTGCCATTCCCTTGGAGCATAAATACATTCAGTATAATCCAAAAACGTTGCAAGTGGGGCAAAAAATTTTAACTGCGATTATTGGAACCATAGTTGGAATTGGATTTTACTTCGGGTTGAAAGTACTTTTTGGTTTATTACCAGATGCTTGGAATCCAATAATGCGGGGAATACGATATATCTTGTTTGTGGTGATGCTTGTTCTAAGCCTTCCTGCTCTGTTTAAACGGATTTTTCCCCAAAAAAAGCCCTAACCAAAAAAAGCCGTAAATTAATCATTGTTAGAAATTGCTTTTGAAACGATAAGTGGGATTATTTTTTTTTTAATCGTTTTTATGAATTCACGTTCAGCTGCAGACCGACCGCTGAACAACGTCTTTTTGGTGATCGAATTATCTGACACCAATAATAGAGCTGCAGTAGGAATATGCGCTGTTTTCATAATATCAAAAAACACCGCAGTCTCCATCTCAATTCCGATGCAGTTCATCTCACGGATTTCATCCAAGTGCAGAAATTGTGCCACAATAGTATCTGCGGTGAACACATTACCTTGGTGAATTTTAACATTAGCATTCTCGGCAGTAACAATTCTATCTGCTGCATCCTTAAGTTTATTCTGCAGTTCTTTGTTAGGAATACTAATGGCGCCAAATCGATCACCATTTGCTAATTTTGATCGGTTCAGATATCGTGAAAATCCCGCACCTGAAACTGAGGTTGTTGGAAGCACCAGATCCCCAATACTAAGATGAGGGCTCAATCCGCCAACTGAACCCAAAAAAATAACCTTCTCACAATGAATCGAGGGTAAGGTTAACAGCAAGGCCACATCTCCGAAAAGAGGCGCACCTATTCCCGTTCTAATATAAGTAATTTTGATTTTATCTAATGAAATTTTCCATACCCGATTTGGAACAATTTCCAGCTGATTTGGCCAAACCTCAAGAAATAATGAGGGATTCCAATATGGTGCCAAGATAATAACTGGCTGGATATCCTCTATGGAGCATCCTAAAAAAGTATAAACCAGGTCTTCTTCATCGATATCATAATTTTCCAGTGCACTAATTACTTCAGCAACCGACCATTTTTCGGCATTTTTCATGATCAAATTAGTGGTTCTATCAAGTTAATATTTTCTAACTTAACCAAAGAATTTATTAAATTCAATGACAATGTTGTAGATATGGAAGCAAAACCGTCAAGTCTTGGTAAGAGAAATGGGCTGGAACTTGATAAATTAAATGAAGCGCTAAACTTAGTGCGAACGACCAAAATCAGCATTAATAGGTTATTTAATGAGCTGGAGGGGGTAATCTCGACCACTAAGTTAGATATAATGGAATTGCGCGAACAGCAAGCATTTTTAGAAGATGAAAAGATTCGGTTGCAAAACAAAGCTAAGGAACAACAGAGAGCTATTTCTGGATTGACTCAAGAACAGCATCAACTCTTGGAAGAATATGCAAATGTTAAGTTGGAGTTGGAAAAACTCACAAAACTTGCTAGCGGAGATGAAAATGTGAGCATTCAAGACATGCGCGCCACTTTGTCGATTTATACAAGTCTTTTCCGGGAAGTTTATTCCACTGAAGCACATTTTAAAATTCTTCTGTTGTTACACGGTGAGTCTGGAGAAATGACTGTTGAACAGTTAAAAAATGCTTCAGGAATTGGAGGTGCGGTTATATTAAGAGCATGTCATGATTTACATAAAGCAAATTTAATTCAATTTGATTTTGACCTAAAAAAAGCCACCCTGGTAAAACGGTTATTCCCCGAAAGGAAGAAAAAGTAATCTTGAACTAATAAATTAATACATAAAATTCAAAATTCATATACTCTACTATAATCGAATTTTGTCATATTTTATTATCTAGATCGCAAAAGCTTATAGCTTCTTCTAAAATGAGATACTACCCTTTTAAAGGAACCAAGATGCCATCTTACTGCATCACCCGAAAAAATTCTGCTGGAAAAGGCCGAGAATCATAAAAATTAGAGAGCTGATTCTTTCTGTAATTCCATTTTGAAGCAGTCTAGAAAAGTTAAGGTCGGAAAACAAGGGCTGAGAAATTTATGGGACCGAAGGGATTCGAACCCCCGACATTCGGCTCCGAAGGCCGACGCCATATCCAGGCTATCCATAGAAGTAGTGAGATACCCCTATTCTAGACTACGGCCCCATTAAAATAAATCACTCACTCTTTTTGAATTTTTTTATTTCGGGCATTATTTTTGAATTTTACGCCTAACTCTATATACACTTTGATAGAACTTCATATCCAGAGGACTTGAACCGCAGCTAATTTAAATGTG
>CAYRPF010000133.1:0-3876 GCA_964426185.1 uncultured archaeon
AGCTTGACATAGAGAATATTTGGGACAAAAAAGCAGAAAAATAGAATTCCAACCATGTTAAAGCCAGAAATTAGATTTTTTTTCGATTCATCATTATTATCATCTGTGAATTCAACTAACCAAGGTATATCTGGATAAGGGCCATCTGGCATGTTATAACCGCTAAATTTCTCAATTTCCCCCATATTTGTCGAAAATATTTCACATTCATAATTATACTCGAATTAGTTGGTTCTATTTGATTTCGCATCAATGTTATATCCGGGACCACTACTTGCTTCATAACTCACTAACACAGAAATTCCTGCTGCTCCGCTTAAAAAAGCGGTGTTGTTATAAAAATATCCATGATCGCTAAATAAAAAGTTGAAACCATTCACCGAGTTATTGAAAGCAATATTTTTACGTATCACGGTGTAATAGGTGGATTGAATGTATATTCCTATTCCCGTGGTATCTGCTATGAATGATTCTACGTATGAGAATTCAGGCATAAAATATCCCATAGATTTATTATTATGTATTCCATTGTTTTCTGCAACATAATTCGATTCCAAAATAGAATAGTCGGAATGCTCTAACATAATGCCATTTCCGGCGTTTTTTTTCCAATTAGCATGATTTTGGGACACTTGGTTATGAGAAATGTTACTCCAATTGCTCCATTGAATAAAGATCCCGTTTCCTGTGAAATCACGGCTAGCACTGCAGTTTGATATTAAATTATGCGAAATTTGGCTGTTAGGACTGAAAAAAACTTCAAAACCGTTACCCTTTCCGTTCCTGATACTATTATATATTAGAGTGGCATTGGAGCAATCATCCAAAGATATTCCAGCGGAAGAAAACTCAATTATATTCGAATTTTGAATAATAATCGCTGGGCAATTTTTCGCTTTAATTCCGTATTCGGAACCTTCAATCTGCAGAGAATTGATGGTAACATAGGGACAATTCTTTAAGAAAAAACCCGAGATTGTTAAATTATCGGGGACATCGAAAAAGCAAGTTTCAATAACTAGGTAAATCGAAATATTTTCTAAGTAGAGAATTGATGTTGAATCATTGCCATTGACTAAGAAATCTGCAGAAAGCTGTAAATTGGATATAATTAGAGGATTATTTTTGCTACCTATGACTGAATTTACAGAAAAATAGTCCCGAATCTCCTCATCGCTGGTGATTTTAATGGGTTGATCCAAATAATTGATTTCTTCTCCATGCATCATGATTGATGGTTTTTCTATCGAATTTTTGCTTGATTCATGCAATATATCTGCAGAATTGGGCACTCGTGAAAGTTGAAAACATAGCGTACACGATATTATAATTAATATAGCTATGGCGGCTTTATATGCTAATTTAAAATTGTATCTTGCTAGCATGTGTAAGAATTAGGAGGAAAGTTTCTTTTCAGAATATTCTGAATATCTTAAATTTCCCTTATTTCTCTCAATTCACCAAGTATTATCCTTGTATTATCCTAATAATTAGCATACTTTTTATTCATCATGGGTGTTTTTACTTTAGTTCCCTAGATAATATAGGTTACAATACAATGCCCATATATCCAAATGAAGTTTGCCCTATTTGCAATGAAAATCCTAACCTCCAATATATTTGTGAAAGTTGCCATGAGGTTTTTTGCGAGGATTGCGTTGAATTACGAACTGAGGAGCAATACATTTGCATAGCCTGTGGAAGCAAGCAAATTTCATTTGATAAATATGATCGACCAATTTGTGACGATTGTGGTAGCCATGAAATACGAACGATAAATAAAGTAATTCCTAATTGTCCAAATTGTGAAAGCACACAAGTGGCCCGTATAGTAGATAAACAGAAAGAATTAATTGAGACCTATAAACAAATCATTACAGGGACCAGGGCATTTCTCCAACCATTGGAAACAATATTAGAACGTCTGCAATTGCAGCGAAATAAACTGTTTGAATTGCGCCAAGAGCATCCTTCTTGTTTTCATTATCCAACTTTGGAATCAGAGGTGCTTCTGTTGTTCAAATTATTCGATAACGGTAAAACTCGGGTATACGAGCAAGCGAATCGTTATTTTCAAGAGATCCAACGTAATATCCATTATGTTAATGATATTCAAATAATACACCCTTCAAATCTCACCTATATCGCTGAAATATTGCAGAAATTTGAGCGTGAGCGAACTAAGGTCGAGAAAATCGCTCAAACTGAAATGGAACCACTAAATGGGCGTCTAACTGCTTTGGCAGACAAGATTGAATTCATGGAACGGACTCAAGCACTGTTTAATAAATTCTTGTCGAAAATGCATTTAGAAGAAGGAGAGAAAATTGTTTTTGGGATGAATTGTAAATTAGCCTCAGGTATGGATGCTCAACAAGGATATTCCAGTAAAAACGGCACAATTCTTATAACAAGCAAACGAGTATATTTCTATCATGAACAAGGCGTCTTTAAAAAACGCACAGTGTTACTTTTTTCGGTTCAATTAGCAGATCTTCAAGCCGCAGAAGTTAAGGGAAAATTGAAAAAGAAAGTTTCGCTCCAATTCCTAAACTCCATGTATAATTTCTCCATTTCAAAAAATAAAAGAGAAGTTTTAGTTGATTGGATCGAGAAAGCTCAAGATTTTGATGTTAAAAACACGCTTAACACCATGCATTTCAAACAAATGATGAAATACCGCCTGACTATTAAATTATTTATGGAAGAATTGGAAAATGCCATTTATAACCTGGTCGGATATCACGGCATTCGAGGACAATCTGGGACACAATCTTTTCAAAATGCACCAAATAATCGGATAATTTATCCCTCAATGTTCCGTTCTATGCCAAATATGAACGCACAATCCCGATTTCGCCCCAACCATAATTATAACTCAAACACGCGATCATATTCAAGAAATTTTCCAAATCATCCAAATTCAACTTCAGTAAACCAATTTCCCCCTCAGTATGTAAACAATCCTTCAAATCGCAATTCGTATGTTCATTCACCTGGAATTAACCCAGTTAATCAGCAAGTTAATCCCCACTATTTTCAAGCCAATTTTAGTAGAGATTTTTCTTCAACTTCACCATTTTCTACTCAAAACCCATTTAACAAGAATCAAACTGGCCAAAATCCATTCCAAAATCCAGCACAATATCACAAGAATCTTAATAGCAACTATAGAAATCAAAATCAAATACCATTTGGAAATCCTAGAAGAAATCATAATCAAAACCTCAATTCCGATCTAAATCCGGGCCAAAGCAATTTGCATAATAACCCCTTTGGTCAAACCTATTTTAATTCATCAATTCATGCTCATATGACTCAACCCAACAATCCTCCACCAAGTACAAGGCCACCACCTTTTACTGTACCGACACCTGGAGGTATTTCATCTCCTTTTCCTAGAAATCCTCCTTTTACTATGCAATCCGCTTCATCTCCTACTGGAACATTTGATTCAAATTCACAATTAAATTCAGACTTGTACTCATCAGAACAGCAGAATATACAGGAAGAATTAGCCCGATTACGTCAAGATCAATATGCTTTTCAAAAAACTATGCAAAAATTGGAATATCAATACGATCGGGGTGTGATAAGTAATCCGGAATTTGTCAAATCCTATCAAGACCTTTCAAGAGAATATTATATTATCACCAATAAAATTAACCATCTGGAAAATTACCTTAAGGATAATTATGAATTTTAGTTGATTCAATTTATTATTCCATCAAAATGATTTTAGTGTTTCATTTATATGACACAAATATAAAAAAGAATGAAAAAATTAGTGCATTTCCAAAATTTTTGACAGAAATTGTCGTAATCGATCGTTTGGAGGATTATCAAATACCTGTTTTGGAGATCCTCTATATATAA
>CAYRPF010000134.1:0-3772 GCA_964426185.1 uncultured archaeon
AATCGGTTTGTGCCAAAGTGCACGAAGAAATTTTGGAGTTAACCAAACAATTCCCTTTATATCCTGGGCTTTCAATTTTGAAATAAACTTCACTCTTAAAGATCGACGACTCTATCAATTTTTTCTTTCTTACGCCATTTTACCGTTTTATAATGAGTATAGTGATAGAAAGGAATCTTCATATTGGCACATCTAACCAATTTATTTTACGTTCTGCCCAAAAGATGGTTTTAAGGATGAGATCTCTTTATTATGATTTTTAAAAGCCTTGGCACAATGTATACAGCAAAAATTGTATGAAGTTCCATCTATAATTTCTTGATACGAATTTTGATATAATCTTATCCCGCAACCAGCACATATTTGAATATTTGGCTCGATTGCAGTATCCACTAGACCTGAAAAGCGGTGGAACATTTTTTCTGCAAAATTTTTACCTTCTTCATTGAGGGAAAACACTTTTTTATCTTTCTTGCCAACACTAACAATTTCAGAAATTAAATATCCCTTTTCATCTAATTTCGTCAAAAATGGGTAAATAAGCGAATCACTTATTGGTCTATTAAGTCGTTTAATGTATTTTTGCTTTAATCCATATCCATGAATGGGCCCTTCATATAAAATTACTAAAAGATAAAATCGTGTAAAATCGGATAATAATTTTTCTTCATCAATCGACATACTTAAAATTCTCCTTATATAGTTATACTTCTAAAAATATTTAAAAGATTCTTGATTAAAATATATTTTTCTAATAGATAGATTTTTGGTTAAAACGAATTTTTTAGGTAAATTCTTATTTTTCATAACCACAATATATTTTTAAAAGATATATCTATTAATCAATATGCAATCTTCAATTTCAACTAAAAAAAATCCTAGCTTAGAAAATCAGCTTTCATTAGATATTACTGGAATGACTTGTGCTTCTTGTGCTCAATCTATAAACAAGGCCTTACTTAAACAACCAGGAATTGAAAAGGCAATAGTCAACATTACATCGGAAAAAGCTTATATAACCTATAGAGGTGATTTAATAGACAAACCTAGAATTATTAAAGTAATCAAAAACACTGGGTATGGAGTTAGAACGGAGCCTAAAAATATCACCTTCAATATTGGAGGAATGACGTGCGCATCGTGCGCTCAACATATTGAAAAAGCACTAAATTCTACAGAAGGTGTAATTCAAAGTAATGTAAATTTAGCAACGGAGAAAGCTCACGTAACATATGATCCTGAAAAAATATCAATAGCTAAAATAGAATTAGCTATTGATGGTACCGGATACAAAAGTCTAGGTCAGGAAATTAGTTCAACTCAAGGAACATATGACAAGGAATTAGCCAAAGAGCAAGAAAAATATCAAAAAGCACTTCATCGTTTGAAATTGTCATGGTTAACTACAGTCCCAATAATACTATGGATGCTGGTAGAAATGATCGGAGGGCTAATGTGGCCAAATGCTGATATTTACAATTTAAGTATAATATTGTTGGCAATCCCAACCCTATTTTGGGCAGGATATGAAACATATAGGTCTGCTCTTATTGCTGTGGCACATAAATCTGCCAATATGGATCTTTTAATCTTTCTTGGTACTTTTACCGCATTTTTATCTGGTCCTTTAAGTTTCTTTACTCCAATCTTCAATTATTCAGGAGTAGCGGCTATGATAATGGCATTTCATCTGACAGGTAGATATATCGAAACTAAAGCAAAAGGGCGATCATCTCAAGCAATTCGAAAACTTCTAGAACTTGGTGCGAAAACCGCTAGAGTTCGTAAAGAGGATGGAACAGAACGTGAAATTCCAGTTGAAGAGATCCAGTTGGGGGATGTAATGATTGTTAAACCAGGGGAGAAAATTCCCACTGATGGAGTAGTAATTAAAGGAAAAAGTTCTGTCGATCAATCGGTTGCTACAGGAGAATCCTTCCCAGTAAAAAAAGAGATTGGCGAAGAAGTGATTGGAGCCACCATAAATCAGACTGGAGTACTTCATGTTGAAGCATCAAAAATTGGGAAAGATACATTTCTCTCTCAAGTTGTTAAAATGGTTCAAGAAGTCCAGGGATCGAAAGTTCCTATTCAAAAATTTGCAGATAGCGTGACCGCTATTTTTGTTCCTGTCGTGTTGATTCTTTCTGCGATTTCACTGGCATTTTGGTTTATTATCCCATCGGTCATGTATATTCCAATTAATTTTGGAACAAAATTCATTCCTTGGGTTTCTGCAGATATTGGAATAATCACACTAGCAATTACTTCATTAATTGCAACTTTAGTCATTGCGTGTCCCTGTGCACTAGGTCTCGCTACACCCACAGCTTTAATGGTAGGAACAGGATTAGGTGCTGAAAATGGAGTATTGATTAGAAATGGTGAAGCTATACAAACAATGAAGGATGTAAACACCGTAGTATTTGATAAAACTGGCACAATTACTAAAGGAAAACCAGAAATTACAGATATCATTACAACTTCCGAAATTAGTAAAGAAAAAGTATTATTACTTGCTGCTTCTGTGGAAAAAAATTCAGAGCATCCATTGGCTGGGGCTATTCTCATTGCAGCTAAAGAAAGAGGTTTAAAACTTTTAGATGTGAATAATTTTCAAGCAATTACCGGTATGGGAGTCTCAGCTGATATATTAGTCAATTCAGATTCAGATAAAAGTGATATAATTTACATTGGTAATCGAAGATTAATGAAGGAATTTGGAGTGACTATCTCGAATTTTGAACTAGATATTGAACGATTAGAAAATGAAGCGAAGACTGTAGTTATTATAGGGTTAAATAATGAAATCGTTGGAGTTATGGCAATCGCTGATCAAATCAAAACGGATTCTATCAACGCAATCAAAGAGCTGGATTCTATGGGCTTAAGAACTGTCATGCTTACAGGAGATAATCAAAGGACTGCTCAAGCGATTGCCAAAAAAATTGGTATTACAACGGTCTTTGCCGATTTATTACCGGATCAGAAAGTAGCAAAGATTACAGAACTCCAAGAACAAGGAAATACGGTTGCGATGGTAGGTGATGGAATCAATGATGCTCCAGCATTAACAGCAGCTAATGTCGGAATAGCTATTGGAACTGGGACAGATATAGCTATTGAATCTGCAGATATTACTTTGGTTAGTGGAAATCTATCCAAAATTGTTGTAGCTGTCAAATTATCCCGAGCTACATTTAGAAAAATCAAACAGAATCTCTTTTGGGCATTTTTCTATAACGTTGTGGCTCTTCCAATTGCGATGATGGGATTGGCTCATCCTGTAATTGCTGAAATTGCAATGGCTACCAGTTCTATCACTGTTGTATCTAATGCAAATTTATTAGCTCGTAAAAATATTCAACCCAAATTTTAATCCCAAAAAAAATTGACCATAAGGAGGTGAAGAAATGATATTAAAATGTACAAACTGCAATTACACGCAAGAAATACCTAAGCATTGTGGAAAACCCATGCATATTGAAGGAAACAAATTAATTTGTCACATGGGTGCACATTGTGGGGCTCAAATCATCCCTCAACATTGTGGAGAAGGAATGATAATAAGCGAATAGCATAGAACATCATTGATAGGAAAAATAAATTAGAATCTGTAGTTCTTAACAAAAATCCCCTGTTTTTTCTTAAAGAAAAAAAATTGATAAAAATGGAAAACATAAACTTATTTAGATTTATCCTTAATACACCTGAAGATAATCATGGCCATATGATGGATTGGTGGTTCGATATCTTTGGAATAGATGCTGGT
>CAYRPF010000135.1:0-3593 GCA_964426185.1 uncultured archaeon
AGGCAGATTGGTTCACCAAAACTTTCAATCAAAGATGATCCTCACATCCATGGTCATCTTGGCACAGAACCTTTCGATGCGGAAGGTATTGCCACTCAACCCATTACGATCCTGGAAAAAGGTGTGTTGAAATCCTTTTATCACAATACTTTTACTGCGGGGAAATTCGACTTAGAATCAAATGGACATGCAAGTCGGGGAATGTACAACGCGCCCCTTGGAATATCCAACAATAATTTGATAATCGAATCTGGTGACAGAAAGAAGGATGATCTTATAGGTGACTTGAAAGAAGGTATTTATTTTGAGTATTCTGGAGACAGCCCAAATCTAATTACCGGTGATTTTTCTGGTCTTATTATGACAGGATATTTAATTAAAGATGGGATCATAGGGCCTGCGTTAAGCGAATCTATGATTGCTTTAAATCTTTTTGATGCTTTTAAGAATATTGAAGTTATTTCTAAAGAAAGAAAGTGGATAGATGAAGCATTGGTTCCTTGGATTGAAATTTCGAATGTTAAAATCGCCAGCCGTTGAATTAACTCGGTATTACATCAATTCTAAGAGTTAAAACATAACCGGGTAGATATTCCCATTGTTCTCCATTTTTTATCCATAATTCGCAAATGATTAATTGGTTATCTCCAATTTCTGTAAATTCTACTTCAATGGGATCGGATATCCATTGTTCTTCATTAGCCAAAACAATGTTTTGGACTTTAACGGAAGTAACATTAGGATTGGAAATTATACTTACTTCTGGATCAATATAAGTATCACTATATCCTCTATATATGTGGATTTGGAAGTTTTTTGTTTCATGCATCAGATTTTGAATAAAAATGTGGATGATAACCTTATTTCCTTGAGTTACGTTGGTCGGGTAATCTTTAAGCATTTGTTCTTCATTGAGTAAAAAAAATAGAATATCATCTTCTTTAGGAGAAGTCAGTGTGTAGACTATTGCTCCGGAAACACTAATGATCCCCACAATTAGAACGATACGAGTGATTTTTTCTAGTGATAGATCTGATATATGAGGTGTTTTCAATTTCCGAGAAGGCATATCTCTTTATACCATTAAATTGTTTTTTTAATAATTATAAATCTCTTTAAACCATTGAATTGTTTTTAACAATCCTTCCCGTACAGGAGTATGTGGTTCCCATTTAAGAATTTTTTTTGCTCGAGTTAAATCTGGTTGCCGTAATAAAGGATCATCGATTGGAAGTGGTTTAAACACGATTTTTGAATTTGAATTTGTCAATTCTTTGATTAAATGAGCTAATTCTAAGATAGAAATCATCTGATCATTTCCTACATTAATTGGAATGCCCCTAGCTTGAGGAATAAATGCATCCCGTAGTAATCCTTCAACTTCATCTACGACATAGGTTAAACAACGTATTTGACTTCCATCTCCAAATACGGTTATCGGCTCGTCATTCAAACATTGATAAATAAAATTTGGGACTACCCTACCAAATTCTTTACCTGAGCGAATTCTTGGGCCGTATGTGTTAAAAATTCTCACAAAGTGAACATTGATATCATGCTGTAATTCATAGGCTTTACAAAAAGCCTCTCCTGCCCGTTTTGATTCATCATAACAAGAACGAGGTCCAATTGGATTTACATGACCCCAATATTCTTCCGATGTGGGAACTTTTTCTGCGGGAGGATTACCATAACATTCGGAGGTAGAAGAATAAAAGAAGTTGGCTTGATGGTTTGCAGCAATACCCAAAGCGTTCATTGTGCCTAAAGTGTTTGATTTTAGAATTGAAATCGCATAATTTTTAAATTCGAATGGAGACGCTCGACTGGCTAAATGCATTACATAATCTAATTTCTCTGTAATATTCGGGTATGAAACAGCATTGGGCATAGTTCTACCGAAATAAATAGGGATTGAAATGTCGTGATGAATAAATTTGAAATTAGGATTATTATTTAGATGTTTGATATTGTCCCATTGTCCAGAACTTAGATTATCTAAACAAATTACTTTTGCTCCTTGCATTAGAAGAGTTTCACACATCCAAGATCCTAAAAACCCTGCTCCACCAGTGATTAAAATATGCTTATCTTTAAAGGATATATTATCTTGTTGCAGTTGTGAGATAATTTCCTTTAATTCTTGCTTATGATCATACATTTTATGAATTCTCCCAAAAGATTTAAACTCGAATTCCTTTTTAACTTTAATTATGGAGGCAATTCATCCTTCTGATCTAGAAGAATCTCAATTACAACCTATTTTTATTCAAAAAATCTCTCCTTTAAATAAAGAACTTCATTTTCAATATCTTGTGTTTTCTTTAGCAAGTGTAGCTTCTTTTCTATTAGTATATTACTTGACCTATCAAGATTATATTGTTGATTTAATACGAAATAATATTCTTCCACGAAATTTAGATTGGATGTTATATGTAAGTGCTGGACTCATTGTTATTTGTCTTGTAATTTGCCTATTTGCACCTTTAAGTGAAAGATTTTTCAAGATCCAAGAAATTCTCCAAAAGGAACCTCGTATATTGCATGAAGTGGAACAATTATTGGATTCTTTCGAATTTTCAGAAGCGCGTCAGCTTATTGAAACTTATTTAGAAGAAAGATATCAATTTTCATTGAAGAAAAACTTGAATGAAATACTTAATTTTCTTAGAATCGCTCAAACCGGTGAATTACTTCGAGATTATATTTTATTTATTGAAAAACTTTTTGAAGAAGGAAAGAAATTTGAGTTAAAGCGTGAATTAGATCAAATATACAATATTCTTTTTACAAAATCTGATCTTCATCCTAAACTTGCTGAGAAATTAGAATTTCTAAAAGATAAGATAGAGAATATTCAATTATAATAAAGAAAATCGAAATAATAAAGATAAAAAAATTAGAAATTTGTTATAGTTCAGTCGAGCTTAAAGCTGAAAGACCGCCAAAAAACAATCCGTTGAATACACCAATTAGAATAATATTTAGGTACATTGTGGGTATCCAATTGATTAGGACTCCTGCATCTGTGTGAGTTCTCAACCATAAAGGAACTATATTTTGAGTCAATTCATAAATTCCATTGATTTCAATTAGGATGATAATTAACAAAGGCAAGATGGTAAGGATAAAAACTACCCAAAACATATTCCAGAAACTTTTTGTTGGGCGCTCTTGCCAAAATAATTTTCCAATGATTATAGCAGTGGTTAAACCAGGTAGCCAAACCCATAAAAATCCAAAAATATCCCAAGTAATCGAATTATCTCGAGTTCCCCAATAATTTATTAAATCACCTAAATAATATCCTGTTGAGGAAAAAATATCTCCAGAATGGAAACCGCCACCTGGAATTAATAAAGCAACGATAAATCCAGTGATATCTCCAGGAATCATTTTAGTTATAAAATAACCTATTGGGATTCCATTGAATAATGGATAAAGTATTATAAATACCAAGTTAAAAGCCACATATATTCCAACGGCTTTACCAAAATTTTTTAATGAAAGGCTAAAGTCAGACATGATTAATCTCCAATATAGATCTTAACTATTAGATAGTATTTCTTCTTAAAATATTTTAAGCTTTTTTT
>CAYRPF010000136.1:0-3293 GCA_964426185.1 uncultured archaeon
CGATATCTTGACTTAATCCTGTCAATGAGCCTTGTACTGCATTAAACACAATATAACTGGGAAGTATAATTCCAAATCCATTAATTCGATATAATGGGAAACCGTATAAAATTAGGTTCGGAACAAAAAGAAATTCCAAATTTAAGAAATAGCCTAAGAAAAATATTGCCATAGCAGTCAGGATAAAAAGAAAAATTGCCCAAATTTGTGTTAAAACAAATGGTTTCCAGAAGTGAGAATAGATCTTGCGGCTTTGTTTTACTAATTTTGAATTATTGTGCTTTTTATCCATAGTAGTTTCTTCCTATTGTAATATCTTTCTATTATTATTAAATTTGAATTAAGTAGAATAAATGCTAGAAAACACTTCTTTCAAATAAGTAATTAAAAGAGACATTTTATAAATATTTCTTGCTTTTAGAAATATTTTCATTTTTTGGAAATATTTAAATTTTGAAAAAAACTAGATCTAATTATGAACTATCCTATGTATGTGAAGTTTCGAGTGTTCTTCTCTCAATTTTCAGTTTATGATGCCTATGGAAATTACATTTGCTTTGTAAAGAAAGAGCTCTTTAAATTGAAAGAAATTATTCACGTTTATAAAGAGCGAGAGATGAAAACTACTCTTTTTACAATTAAGGCTGATAGGGTGATTGATTTCTCTGCGATCTACACTTTTTATGACCAAAATGTCCAAGAAATTGGCAGTATTAAACGGCATGGAAAAAAATCCATCTGGAGAGCAAATTTTGATATTTATCTAGATGAAGGAAAAACAATAACAATAAATGAAGACAATGTCGCAAAACGGTTTTTGAATATTATTGTTTCTCAATTTTTACTCGGAGGCCTTTTCTTCCATCCATCATATACATTTAGGCGGGAAGATGGAACACCAGTATATAAAGTATCAAAACAAACTTCTCTTTTCGGAAATAAGTTTAAGATAGAATTACTTGAAGAGATGCCTGAAAGCGAAGAAATGAAAGTACTTCTAGGAGCTTTTGTACTACTCGTGCTAGAACGACCTCGTGGATAAAAAGAATAAAAGGAAATTGAAGATGGAAATTGAAGATGGGAATAGAAAATGAGAACGAATGAAAATAATGGATTAAATCTTAAATTACAGAAGAAATCAAACCCCAAACGAGAATATTGGGTAGATCTAATTCGTGTTTCGATAGTTTTATTCGTGGTGCTCTACCATGTGTTATGCGATTTTTCAGAAGATTTATATCTTCGCGGTTACCCTTTTGTGTGGAACGAGACTTTCATTGATGGAATTGGATGGTTTCTCATGTTTTTCGATTCCTGGCAAATGCATATTCTATTTCTTTTAGCTGGATTCAGCATGGTTTATTCCCTCCAAAAACGTACATATAAAGATTTTATGAAAGAAAGAGTGTCACGTCTTGGAATTCCCTTAATTTTTGGCTATATTATATGGATTGCAATCTCGTCTTTTGTTTCTCTCCAATTTTTTTGGAAATATCATCCGGAATTAGCTTCTTATCTCTTCAAAGTAGATACTCCTCCATCTTTCGGAACTTATTATATTTGGTGGTGGTGGGTTTTTAGGCTAGTAAATTCAGGTCATCTTTGGTTTCTACTAGCCTTGTTACCTTTAAATTTGATTGGTGGAAAAATTGTATCAAGTTATTTTGCAAAGAAGGAAAAAGAATTTCAAGATAAAACGTACTCTAAAAATTCATTAATGAATAATGGACAAACAGAACCCATTAAATCTACCCGATTATCATTTGGTAGTATTGGAGATCCTGCATCTATACAAGACAAAACAAAAATGACGAAAATAACAGAACAAAAACCTGTTGTAGATACTTCAAAGAGCATTATTTTCCATCCAGCTATGATGCTTCTATATGGCGCAATCGGGGCACAAATTGATGCTCTCTCCCTTTGGATACCGATCGGTGCTTTTCAATATTCTCAAATCATTTTTTTTGGGCTAGGGATCAGTTTAGCGATACATATTCAATATCTAAAGGTTATTCAAAAACATTGTAAATGGACTTTCCCTGTGGCCTTAGTTTTAATCATCGGATACATCTTGTTGGTAAAAATTGGAGTCCCCGAATCTGCTGTCCATAGCGTGAGGGTAATTGGATCATTTTATTTAGTGTATTCATTGATCGGATTATTATCAAAATATGTACTCAAACCATTCAAAATCATCAAATACCTGTCAAAAGCATCGATGTCGATATATATTCTTCATTTACCGCTCTTAAATATAATTGGATTTTTCTTATGTCCTATTACTTTCAATCCTTTACTGAAGATTTGCGTTCTATTTCTATTAGACATTGGAGTGTGTTTGGTAATTTATGAAATTATCAAGCGTATCAATTTTAAACCATTACAATTATGTATTGGGATAAAAAGTTGAATTTTTATTCAAGAATAATCTTCGATAAGCATGGAAAAACTTTCAAAATGCTTTTTATTTCTGGAAAAGATATGAGTAACCTCCATTTTTTCTCCAGTTATACCAATAAGAATATCTTCAAAATCGAGGTTAATTCCAGATACCATGAGCTCTCCCTTTTTTAATCCTGCTTCTTTTAAAATTTCAAGCGAAAGTGGGATAATTTCAAAATCGTTAATAATACTATCAATATTTTTCTTCTGTTTCTCAAAGAATATTTTACCCTTTTTGCTTTTTGAATAACCCAAACCAACATATAATTCTAAAATTGAGATTGCTGAGATGCAAAAATGCTCATCTTGATATTTTTCAAATAAATTTTTTAATCTATTTTTACCTCGTTCAATATCAATAATTACATTGGTATCAACTATGATCATGAAACTTACTCCTTGTTCCATTTGTTTTTATACATTTTTTGATTAATACTTCGATTTTCTAACAAAATATTTTCAAAATCATCCAAATCTTGTGGATCAATGTTTTTTCCAATTCCAAAATGGGAAAGGGGGTTTTTTTCGTATTTCTTTAACAATTGTTCAATAATATCTGAAAAGCTTTGGTTAGTTTTCTTTAATTTAGACAATTTTAAATATAATTCCTCTTTGATTGCTATCATTTTTGATGCCATTGAACTTCATTATCTTTATATAAATATTAATATAAAAATCCATATATTTTTCAAACAAATAACGATCTTTCTAAAGTCATTTCATAAAGGATTTCTTAATAATCTATAAAGTGATTGATATTTTTTCAAATATAAAATATATAATTTTTAATATCCCGCTTAAATCTTTGGGTTAGTTAGGTGTGGTGTCTTCTGAAAAATATAGAGAGA
>CAYRPF010000137.1:0-3227 GCA_964426185.1 uncultured archaeon
CGGCAATAATATTCATTAAAATGGCCACAGAATAAATAGCGCCAATAGCCATAAAGCGTTTTTTCAAATTCTTAATTTTTAAAATCAAAATGCAGGCTACGTAAAAATGAAAATATCCAATCAAGAATATCAACCACACGCCGCCAAAAGAGCGATTCCAAAAAGGATATTCCCAAATTAACACATTAGCCACATTAAGTAAAACCTCTATAATTACGCAGAAAGCAGCTAACACTACTGCATAAAACCAACGATTCGGAATTCCCAAAATTCTTTTCTTTTCATCCTTCTCCAACATATAGGCAAATACAATGCCATTTATAAGAAACATGAAAATTATTTCTATATTCCACCCCACCATAACTCTAAGAGCAGTTTCTCCCGGAGTGGTCCAAAATGCACTTCTATTTGTCAGAACCATAACCCAACCGTTCCAGGTTTCATTAAAGAAATCCATACCGAATACAGTTAAACCGCATGAAATAATATCCCAATTGCCAGTAGTACGGGCTTTTTTAAGTTCTATTGCATAGATATAGAAAACTATTGCTAAAAGAGGGATAACATACCACTCTAAACTGGTTAAATCGCGCAACCCGGTTAAGGCATTAAGGGTTGCTTGCGTGTAATCAATTAACATGAATAATTCTTTGTGCTCTGAATATTTTAATGATTCGGTTAAAAAAATTTGGCTGTTCTTTTCATTTGGATTAACTTTAACTGCTCTCTCAATTATGCTTATTTCTTTGTTATTTGACAAATTTTCATTATATTCTATTAAGCCCCAAGAAGGTTGCTCACAAATATCTAATTTTCTATCATAGGAAACTATAGACAAATGTAAGATTAAGAAGACCTGGTAGAATACTTGATTATATTCATTAAAAATACAATATGAGAAGGAAAATAAAAAAATGTCACGAAAAAATAGATTTAATACAAATAATGTATTAAAAATAAATGGGCATTTTTATAGAACAACCTTAAAAGAATGATGGTGAACAATGACAGAAGAAGATGTTGAAAATTTGAAATCAAATATAGAAATAGATCGAAAACAAAAAGATCAATTTTTCGGCAGTGGACATCCACAATCACCAATTCAAGGCTCTGATTTATCAAAATTTAAGGGTCTTAATTATTTTCCACCTCGATATGAGTTTCGATTTGAATTAGAGTTAAAGGAAAATAAAAATAAAACAATCATAAATATAAAAGATACGAAAAATCAAGACCGAATTCTAATACGCTGGGGAGTGTTTCAATTTAAAGTTGACGGGAAAGATTGTACTCTCCATGTATATAAAAGCAATCATGAAGAAGAGCGTTTATTTATTCCTTTCCGGGATAAAACGAGCGGTAAAGAAACATATGGCGCAGGTCGTTATTTAGATTTGGAATCAGATAAGGATCAAACTTCCGATGGAAAATGGATATTGGATTTTAATTATGCCTATAATCCTTGGTGTGCATATTCAGATGATTATGCTTGCCCGTTTGTTCCACCAGAGAATTGGTTAGATGTGGAAATTAAAGCAGGAGAAAAAAATTACCATTAATGATTTTGCACTTCAATTAGTGCTAAAAATCAATTACTATGTTTCAATCACGTTAAGCCGTTAGTGTACCTCTCTACAAATTAAGTTTAATCGGATGTTAGGTAAAAAAATGTTTAGTGTTAGTAAAAATAAATGTGTTGGATGCGGAATTTGCGAAACCGAATGCCTCAATGAAGCGATTAAAGTCGATTTAGCATCAGGAATAGCAGTGATCGATAAAGATCGATGTAGCGAATGTTATTTATGTATTGAAGTTTGCCCTCAAAACGCAATTAAAGTGATTCAGAAATCTCTCATCATTGCAATTGGAACTGATGATGAAAAAACAATCAAACCAGACGATCATTTTGGAATGTCAAAGTATTTCCAAATATGGTTATATTCAGATGGACAACTCGAACTTCTAGAAACTAGAGAAAATAGCAAATATGAAGAAGATGAAACCCGAATACATGGCGATCCCAATAAGGTAAAGGCAACATCATCCATCTTAAAGGGGGTTGATGTAATGTTGGGAAAAATGATGGGAGCGAATATTCAGCGCTTAAAAAATAAATTTATTCCTACAATTACCCGTGAACCGCTTATTAAAAACGCGTTAACAATCATTAAAGAGAATATAAATGAAATTATGGAAGAATATGAAAAACAAGAAAGAAAAGGGATAATTTTAATATGAAAGTATCGATAAATCAAGAACTATGTATAGGTTGCGGCATTTGTGCAAGTATTTGCCCCGAGGGCATAGAAATGGTAGAAAGAAAAGCGCACATAATTGATGAAAATGCACTATGTTTGAAACAAGCGGCTAATTCTTGCCCACAACAAGCCATCATCTTTGAAGATGGTAGCTTCCAATCAAAAGAACCTATATTTAGGTCTATTTCCAATCAATATCCAGACTCAGGACAAGGAATGGGCCGTGGACAAGGAATGGGCCGTGGACAAGGTATGGGCCGTGGACAAGGAATGGGTCGCGGACAAGGTATGGGCCGTGGACAAGGAATGGGTCGCGGACAAGGTATGGGCCGTGGACAAGGTATGGGCCGTGGACAAGGTATGGGCCGTGGACAAGGTATGGTCTCAAACGATCTTTGTATTTGCCCAAAATGCGGGTACGTAATTCTTCATCAACGAGGTTATCCTTGCTACCAAAAAGCATGCCCTAAATGTGGAATTCCTTTAATATTAAAAGGATCATAAACAAAAGATTATAAGCATTATATAAAAAAGAGAATTTGCCAAATGTCATGATAAGAATTGGTTAAATTATTAATCATGTAGCCCTAGGTTTAATAATGTAACCAATTTTCATCTAAATTGGGTTCGATTGAGTAAAATATTAAGTGCTGAAATGTTTTTTCATTTGTTTCTTCTACACCATAGAAACAAAATTCCCAATCCATATACATATCTTCATTATCAATCGCATTTTTGATTTCTGATGTTTAAAACTCCGAAATATTTATGATGTTTTGTCATTAATTCAATAATATTTTTCTTTAATTAAAAAATCTAGAAAGTTACCATTTTTTAACAAGGATTCATGCTAATGCTGAAGAAAACATTACAATGAATCCGCCTATCATGTTGGGACAAGATTTTTTAAGAATCTTTCCTTAGAATCTTTCCTTAGAATCTTTCCTTAGAATCTTTCCTTAGAATCTT
>CAYRPF010000138.1:0-3189 GCA_964426185.1 uncultured archaeon
TGAGTCTGATTTGAAGTTTTGTAAAATTATGCTGAGTAATAGATCCATAAAATATTTCTTCCGTACCTCTAAAAATTTTGATTGTTTTATCTACAATTGCAATTTCAAGATGATTCCACGCTGCGTTAATATTAAAATTAGTAGAAAATTCTTTACCGAGAACATTTGTGTAAGAAATTAAATAATTTTGATCAATTGACACTTTAAAGTAATCATTAACATCATCCATTAACACGAATTCGATTTTACCTCCGGAGTTTAAAATAGGAAAAAGCCATGTTGAAAATACATAATTTGCAATATCTGCATTCGACAAATCCATATCTAGCGAAGCAGTATTCGAGTCGTTTCTTTGCAGATACATCACATATTTATGATTGTCTTTCATAAATTGCAGTTGTGCTTGAGTAAATGCCGTACTTATCTGCCAATATTCAAAAACTGCAGGAATATTATAAACCCCATTGCTATCAAAATCATAGTAGGACCAACTTTTTCCTAAAACGGCCGGCGCCAGTTTATAATTGCCTCGCCCGTTGATGATTAAACTTTTAGAGACTAAAGACTTTATAAGTCCCGATTGTGCAACAATACCTTCCATCTGCGAAATACCCGAAGCCATGTTGCTATAATTAACAAAATTTAGCGACTTAAGACCTATGGCGTCAACGTAAGCATCAGCTCCATTCGCTTGAATGTATATTGTGTTGAATTCGGTCAAACCATTTAGAACGGGAATTGATGGAAACGGCTTACCGTTAAAAGTAAAACTTATTCCGCTTGGGTGGAATTCAATGATATTATAGCCAAAATGAACCGAACTATATGGTCCTAATGTCTGATAGTTAACACCATCAAAATATTTTATCAATCCGCCTGTGAATTTTATCTCCATCGCCAGATCGTTATTGTTTCTCAAACGGATTACAGCGTCGTCATTATTATCAATACTCGTGAATGCAAAGAACAAGCTTATTAATTCATAACCTATATTCTCGCCATAATTATATGCCAAATGTCCTCCAGATGAAATTTTCGCAACTTTTTTATGATTATTCCATTCTTCTACAATGGATGCATTGCTTGATTCAAAATCTTCCACAAAATTATTATTATTTATTGCCCAATTCTTTCCTAACACCCCCAAAGCGCCTTTATAGTTCTTCTGAGCATCCACCGACAAGGCATCAGTTTCTAGTAGCCCCAAACCCATTCGATAATTGGAGAATGGCTGATAAGAATTTTGATGGCTAACTCCGATTCCTGCAATATATAGTTTCGAGCTTATACCCAACACGCTGATAGTTATGAAATTTAATGCAGTGTTAGTAGGGGCATTAATTAATTTACAAGCTACCCCAAGAACGGATTCTGTAAAAGGAGTAAAATCGCTCTCTATTGTAAATGAATCCGCAGTTACATTAGATACGGTAAACATACCATCATAGTAATAAGTATTTGTGATAAAAACGCGATCTCCATTTGTTAACCCATGTGAAGGGCAGTTTACAGTTACTAAACCCGAACCGTAATCCGAAAAACCTTCAATCTTTCCACCAATAATAGGTTGCAAATCCAAATAAGCTGCAATACCCGATGAATTTGGATCAGATGTAGAGATATACCTCAGCGAAGCGTTAGTCCATTTTGCGTTTACCACTTGAGAAATTTGTGAAATTCCATTTTCTAATAAAGAGATTTCTTGGGTAGAAGCATTATATTCTAACCCAAATCCTGGAGCCATCAAAATGGAAAATTTTTGACTTACGTCCTTTTGATTAAACCACACATCTGTATGTGTGTTCTGAGAAGGCAAAATATCAATATCATATGAACAAGGCACAACATTATCGTTTCCTTGCAGTTCAATCGGAAATTTAACATTCTCAACCTCTTCTATTACAGTAGGATCGGGCGCTCCAGAAGATTTACTAATCGTTCCTAGATTTGGCTTTGTTGAAGTTCCAAAATTAAGTAAATGAGGGTTTTGATACAGTGATTTTGCCTTTACGGATAATGAGGTTGTGGTTATCTCAGAACTGTCAAGGTTTTTTGTGCGAACTTCGTTAAAAGCCGCAGATTTATGATCAAAATGAATCGCTTGAAATTCTTCTTTATCGGCACTATATACGATAAAATCTCCAGCCCCGAATATTTCTCCGTTGTACTCCCCATCATCGTTTGAAATATATTGATCTTTGTCATTATGCAGACCAGCAGGATAACCGTCGTTTGGATTGAACATACCTTTGAATGTAAGACCGCTTAATGAATTTAGGACGTCTTCTTGCCGGGCAATTTTTTCTTCCAACGATGAAAAGACTGTTTGGATCGTTTCAGAGATGGCATTTTGCCTATTTGTTTGTTCTTCGTTAATAGCCTCAGCATTATTTATCAATTTCTGCTGAACTAAATCGAAAATTTGAAACAACAACAACTCTTGCAGAACATTCCATTGCGAATTATTCCAGTATAAAACATCACCAGCATTTAATTCGTAAGCTCCAAACGTGAAGGGAGATTCAACTACATACCAGTCACCAACGCTGGTTCCAGAACCGGGAGTGCTACTAGTTCTACCTAAGTAATTTTCCAGTTCATCGTATAATGCGGCTATGTCACTGGAATACTGATCAATATAATCCAACATCCGGTCTTGAAATGTAACGTCACTGTTCATTGCATTCGTTATATCTTGAATGGATTGTGAATTCTGGGATATCTGGTTTACGGAATCATAAATTTGTTGAAAAAACTCACTTGAAGTTTTCTTTACCCACGCACTCCCCGAATAAAAAGAAAGATCTCCCTTATTGTAATTGGAAGAATCTTCAGTAATATACACGAAATCTCCAGAAACGGGTGTGGGGATTGATGAAAGATCGGCTTCGGTATAGGTTCCCCGAAAATTTTTAAGATCTGTTAGTAAATCGAATTGAGCGACTAAAGTAAATAAATTTAGCATCAAATCTTGCACATCGTTAATGCGGGCAGTCTGTTCTTCGTTGATGGCGCTTTCGTTTGCAATGGCTTTGGCATTAGCTTGGGTGGCAAGAGTGTTATTATCAATAATGTCTTGTTGAGCTTGATTAATAGCGCTTTCGTTTGCAATGGCTTTGGCATTAGCTTGGGTAGCAAGAGTGTTATTATCAATAATGTCTTGTTGAGCTTGATTAATAGCGCTTTCGT
>CAYRPF010000139.1:0-2941 GCA_964426185.1 uncultured archaeon
GTAATTTTCAGTTTAATTGTAAAAAGTAATTTTCAAAAATCTTGATGATAAATATTAAATATGACAGAAAATACAGTAGTTATCGAAAAGCTTTCATTACCAAATGAACAACATCTTTATCCTTTACATTTTGACAAAAATGAAAGAAAAGAGCTTATTAATAAGCTACAAATCCAAATAAAAGAAGTTTTTAGCCATTTCCAAAATTCCATTGAAATGATAAATCAGAAAGATGAAATTTTAATAAAAATTAATGGAATAGATGGAAATCCATATTGCTATACGCGTCCCTCCGTTTTAGAAGCAACAATTCGCTTTTTACAGACTTTAGGAAAAAAGAAAATTTATGTTATTGAAAACTCTACTCAAGGAAATTTTACCCGAATTGTATTTGCTACTGTAGGATATGATAAAGTTTGCAAGCGAACAGGTGCCATTCCAATCTATTTGGATGAATACTCCGCATCGTCCCTTACATTCAAACGTCCAAAATCGTTAGAAAAGAATGAAAAAATTAAAGAAAGAAAAAAGGGTGAAAAATTAGGGGAAGAAGAAGAAAGAAGGGAAGGAGAAGAGAAAAAAGAGAAAGTTGAAAGGCTAACTAATAGTAATTATGATTTGGATACATTTCACCTACCCGATTTTCTTAGGGAAAAACTAATCGAACAGCGAGATTCAACTTTTTACATCAATATACCGAAATTAAAAACCCATTCCATGGCAGGAGTAACATTAGGCATCAAAAATCAATGGGGGCTGCCCATTCATCAAGATCGAAGTTCTGATCATAATTTTCGGCTGCACGAAAAACTGGTGGATGTTTTAGAGTATATTCAACCAGATTTTACATTAATCGAAGGGATAGAAGGGACAGTTCATGGGCATTATCCAGTTCAAGCACTTTCCGATGAAATGATCGTCCCATTTCGCATTTTAATTGGAGGAGATAATGTTGTAGCAACAGATCTGGTTGGGGCACGAGTTTTCGGATTAAATCAAAATGATATCCCCCATTTAAAGTTGGCCATCGAGAGAAATCTGAGTAAGGGAGTGAAGGGGTTAGAGGATATTAACATTATTGGAGATTTGGCTCTTTATTCAACAAAATACGACACTGACTTAATTCAGCAGTTTCCTCCGGATGTAAAAATAATTAGTGGCAAGGAACTCTGGTGCAAAGAAGGTTGTCGCAATAATCCCCTTTCTTTATTACAAGTTCTATATTTGGATTATGGAGGAAAAGGGGGATTTACATTAATAGCGGGAAAGGGCTTGGATCTTGAAGAAATTGACAAAATTCAAGGAAAAGTATTCATTGCCGGACATTGCGCCATTGAAGAAGTACGAGATCGCTTGGTTAACAGGTTGGGAAAAAAGAATGTATATTGCAGCGGTGGTTGTAACAATTTAGCCGAAACTACGGCAGCACTTTTACACTTAATGTGCGTAGATACGGTGAAAATGGTTCCAATTAATCCAATAAGGGCGATTTTCCTTTACATCATGGCCAAATTGCACGGTTCTAACTCAAAAGTTCCACCAATCTGGGCTCATCTCATTAAAGTTGTATAAATTATGGGATGTAAAGTATTCTCAACAAATTGCCTACAGCATTGTCAATTCATTTTTTTCTTCGAGTTTCTTTATTCTTTTCTGCAAACTTTCAATTTCCTTCTGCTGACCGATAAAAATGGATAAAAATAGTACTTCGGAGATTAAAGGACGGGCAGCAAGTGAACCAGCATCTGAGCGTTTACGAGCTTCTACCATGATTTTATCCATCAGTGGTCTTTCTTCTGGCCGTAATCCACGGCGATAATCTTTCCATGATTGAATTTCCATCTCTAATGCAGGTCTAAATGGTAGAATTGTTCTTCCCATAAGAAAATTAGCGATATATCATTTTCAAATGGGTTCACACTTAAGATTTTTTAGATTTAGAAAAAGATGTAGTGATTTTTACATTGATAAGTTTGAATTTGGGTATTTCCTCGCTTTCGCGTTCCATGATTTCCAACGTGAGAAGAATGGTAAATTGGACAGCAAATTACTATTTCTTTAAACGTTTTATATCACTTGAAGGTGTTTTTATCTCAAAATCTCGAAAGATCTTGGTTTGGGGCTTTCGAGGGCGACCTACCATATAAATTCGAATTTTTAATGTGATAAAAACTTTATGGTAAACATCTAAAAGAAGATTCTTGCATAGAAAATTATTTTTTTCTCCGAATTAGCAGAATTTAAAAGTTAAATAAACGAATAAAGTGAAAATGAAGAAGATATAATAAAAAAAAATATTCTAGTTGAGGGTATTTTAAATTTCAAAGAATAGAAGTTTTTCATTCCTTCATCTTAATTTATAAGCAGGATGGTAAATTTTTAACAAATTCTTTGAAAAAATCGAGTTCGACAAAAAAAGAATTGCGATATTTCAGATTTAAGTCGGAAATATTTAAATGATCTTCAAAAAAACGTTTAAATTATAAAAAATAAAATATCCTCAATTTATCCTTGCACTTTTAAAGTCATCGAATTTTTTAAAGAATTAACTTTAAATTTTCCACTTGTGAAAAAATATTTATCAAACAACCTTTGAATCGAAGGAAAATTATAAATGTATTTTAAAAACATAAACTCTCTTGAGATGTTGAGGAAAAAAATTAACGAATATTTAGAAAAAGTTGGCAATATTATCGTTGAGCTTGATTCTAACGGAAAAATTCAATCAATGAATAAATATGGTTTAGATCTTTTAGGAGTTTCTAGTGATGAAATAATTGGAAAATCATGGTTTGAAAATTTTATACCAGAAGAGAAAAGGAAATCAATAAGTAAAGTTTTTAGCATGCTAATGAATGGAGACATCGAGAATGTAGAGTTCTATTCTAATATAATAATTACAAAAAGAAAAGAAAAACGCATGATAAAATGGTATAATACC
>CAYRPF010000140.1:0-2914 GCA_964426185.1 uncultured archaeon
AAAAAAAATTGCACCGAATTGGGTATGGCATCCCTTATAAGAAAGATTATTTGGAATTCAGGTATTACATTCGGCATTTCTGCTTTGATTATTTTTCGTGTTACATTTTATTCATGGAATTTAATTTTGGTCACAGGATTAATGGTCATTTTGATTATCCCATTTATATCCTTTCTGTTCATTAAGAAAAAAGAGATATCTAAGAAGAATGCGTTGGTTTTGATGATTTTATTTGGAATATACTTATTGTTGAGCATTATTATCTAAATCGTTAAAGATTTAGTTCATAGATAATTTTTAAAGTGATACCAATATACATTAGATGAAAATAAAAATGAATCTTAATCAAACTTCAGAATGGAAAGCTTTGGAAAACCATTTCAATCAAGTTAAAAACATTCATATAAAGGATTTGTTTTCAAGTGATCAAGAAAGAGCTCAGAAATTTTCTCTTAAAATTGATGAAATTCTTGTTGATTTTTCTAAGCATAGAATCACCGAGGAAACTCTTGAATTGCTATTAAAATTAACCGAATGCTGTGGCTTGGAAGAAAAAATAGAAGAAATGTTTTCCGGTAAAAAAATTAACAATACCGAAAATCGCGCGGTTCTGCACATTGCCCTCCGCAACCAAAGTAACACACCGATTTATGTGGATGGAAAAGACGTTATGCCGGAAGTGAATCGGGTTTTGGACCAAATGTGGAAGTTTTCTAAAGAAATCCGATCTGGTGAATGGAAAGGTTTTTCGGGTAAACCAATTCGCCATATCATTAATATTGGAATTGGTGGTTCCGATTTGGGTCCAAAAATGGTAACACATGCTCTAAAACCTTATCATCACCCAAATTTGAAGTTTTCTTTTGTATCGAACATTGATGGAACCCACCTGGTTGAAATTCTTAAGAAAAGTGACCCTGAACAAACTCTGTTTATTATTGCTTCTAAAACTTTCACCACACTGGAAACCATGACTAATGCCCAATCTGCCAAAAAGTGGATTTTATATCATTTTCAAGATGAACTAGCCATTGCAAGACATTTTGTTGCAATTTCAACCAATAAGAAGGGCGTAATGGAATTTGGTATTGATCCCACAAATATGTTTGAATTCTGGGATTGGGTGGGAGGTCGTTACTCATTGACATCAGCAATTGGTCTGATAATCATGATCGCTATTGGACCCGAGAATCATCGGGATTTATTGGCGGGTTTTCACGCCATGGATCAGCATTTCCGCACCCAACCCTTTGATCAGAATATCCCTGTGATTCTAGCTTTAATTGGAATTTGGTATAATAATTTCTTTGGAGCTGAGACTCAAGCGATTTTACCCTATTCGCAGTATTTGGAAGATTTCCCCCGTTATCTGCAGCAAGCTGATATGGAATCCAATGGAAAATCGGTGGATAAAGAAGGAAATAGAGTAAAATATCAAACTGGACCGATAATATGGGGTGAACCCGGCACGAATGGTCAGCATGCCTTTTACCAACTGATACATCAAGGAACTAAATTGGTACCCTGTGATTTTATCGGTTTTGCAAATTCCCATAATCCTATTGGAGATCATCATGAAAAACTCATGGCAAATTTCTTCGCTCAACCAGAAGCGTTAGCTTTTGGAAAAACACGGGAAGAACTTATCGCTATAGGAATGCGGGAAGATTTAATCCCCCACAAAACCTTCTTGGGGAATCACCCCAGCACGTCCATTTTGGCACCCAAATTAACCCCATATATCTTGGGACAATTGATTGCCATGTATGAACACAAAATTTTTGTGCAGGGGATCATTTGGAACATAAACTCTTTCGATCAATGGGGTGTCCAACTGGGAAAAGAATTGGCCATTAATATTTTACCAGAACTAACCAATGACAGCATTTTAGGACATGATAGCTCAACGAATCAATTAATTCAATTCTTCCGAAAGAATCGGTTATTAGTAAATTAAAGAGGTAAATCATGTGTATATTGGGGTAAAAGATCAAAAAATTGTGTTTATACAAATGGAAATGGGGGATTTTACAAATTCTTCTACAAAAAAATACTTCAATTTAGAAGAAAAGGAAGATTTTCGCCGGATAAAACAACTTTTAAATCCAAAACGTGCCCAGCGGGCGCAACGAAAAGCTCGACGCAGCAAGAATCAGAAAACTGATGAAAATTTCAAACCAGTTTTTTTGAAAGTCCAAACGAAGGCAAACCGAGCGATTACCCTGACTCGAACGTCATTTCAAGATAAGAAAAAATCTCAAGAAAATAAAATAAAACAATCAAATAAAACCATGCCTACTACAAATTTTGCAGCTTGCCATCGAGATCTTCGCTTTTTTACGAATTCTGAGATTAAATCAAAGTCAAATGTGAAAAAAACATCTAAAAAAGAACCCAAAAAAACACCCAAAAAAGAATCTAAGAAATCAGCTGAAAAATACCCAAAAATAACCAATGAAACAATTGAGAAATTTGGACATACGGGTGATCTTCCTATTTCATGCCCTAACTGCGGTGATGATCTCCGGTTTTTTCCAGAAGATCTGGATTCTATACAACTGCACTCCACACGTTTATGTGATTGCGGTACCATAGTACGAATCTCAACGCGGGAATATTATCGCAAAATTTTTAATAACCTATTCACACAAGCATTCCAAGATGATTTAGATTTGAATATCACTCCAACAGCTATCTATGACAATGCAGGTAATCAAGTTTATTGTTATGGATTGAAACTACCGCAAAATTAACTCAAGATGTAAGAAGTATAAGTAAGAAAAAAGATTATATTTGTGATATCACTTCAATTTTTGTTCTATTTCAGGAATCAGAAAAGGAAAAATCCGTTGAAATACCGCTCTTCCTTTTGAAAAAATATCCCGATTTAATTCCATTCCTTCTAATTCTGTTT
>CAYRPF010000141.1:0-2716 GCA_964426185.1 uncultured archaeon
CCACCTAAATTTATTCCAAGAAGAAATGCGATTAGAACCACATCTGGAATATCTCCTGGAAATAAATTGCGTAAGACGATGATTAAAAGAACAGCCGTAGGATTGCTTGCTAAAAATCCTGAAAATAAACTGGAAACTAACAACACTCCGATAGCTGCAATAAAAGCATTACTTAAATCAAAGATGGATAATCCAGTAGCAATTAATGTGAAAGTTCCGTTAAATTCCATTGCCCCTATTAGCACAAAAAGGGCAATAAAAAAGAAAATTACTTTAAGATCGATTTTTCGGATGATTTCCACCAACGAAATTCCGTTGAAAATCGTCATTAAAACACCGCCAAAAAAGGCGATTAAATAAGAATATTCTGCAAAAAAAACAAAACCCGCGATAATCAACCCAAAATAAATAAAATTTATGGTAAAACGCTTGCGATCGCTGATAACTAATCTTGGATTCATAATCTCCAAAAAGATAATACGCCTTTGCTCAGTTGGGGGGTCATACTTGCGTAAAATAATTAAATCGAGCAATATCAGAGTAGATACTAAGGTAACTATTATAAACGGCCCCATTCTCGTAAAAAACCATGCAAAATCCAGCCCGAACTCAGAGGAAATTAAAATATTTTTTGAAGAAGAAAACGGTGTCAAAACCGATCCGATATTGATAGTAATGGTAATTCCATAGAGAAAAGGTGAGGAGTTGATTTTTAAGATACGACAAGCCCGTATCACCAGAGGAACGAAGAGAACTGCCACAGTTACATCGGCAATTACAGCCGCCACCAGGGTACTGATGGTGCAAATCATGTAAAAGAAAGCACGATGATTTCCTTTGGTAATATGCAACGCCTTCACAGCCACCCATTGAAAAATTTTATACTCTTCCGCCACAGTAACAATGATCTGCATGCCCAAAATGAACATCAAAGGCTGAAATTCAATCATATTCATAAAAATCTGCATCCAACTAAGATCTTGAACCTTAACTGGATCAATCCAACCTAAGTAGCCGGCAGCTTGTTCTTTAGGAATCATGAAACTGGTTAATGAAGCGGCAATAATAGCAAATATCAGCGAAAACGCAACATAATCTAATTTTTCGCGGCTAAATACAATTAGGATTGCAACAAATAAGGTGATTGTAATTGCCAGCAGGATGTAATTTACCAAATTTTTTCACTTTACTAATTTTGGGGGAAGTTATTTATCTCAATTTTTCAATACGCCACTTTTCATGAAGCCATTGTTTGCGAAAAGGATAGAAATATTCCGAGAGTTCTCCAAGATCCGGAGTGAGAATTACAATTCCTTCTTCAATGATTTTGCCTTGAAGATAGAGTGGTAATTCTTCAAAAAAATGAATATCGTACATTTCAATATTTCTTTCTAAATTTTTGTAAATAAATTTATGAATACGATATAAATCTTGGTTGGGGGCTACAATACAAATGTCAATATCGCTATTCTCTGTTTCTTCCCCTGTTAAATATGAACCATACAGAATAACTCCCAAAATCGATTTTCTTTCCAAAATAAACTTGAAATCATTCTTTATTTGAGAGATTATTCGTTCTTTAACCATTTTTCAATTTCCTCTTTAAATAACGGTAAAATAGTTATTGATTCAATTATTCCTTCTAATGCAACTCTGTCAACCAATCCATTATAATCATGAACAATACGGTTCCGTAGGCCATTTAAATCTTTTATTTCATTATAAATATCCTCAGATAGAATTTTCTTATTTAACAGCATTTGATAATTTGAATAGTCATCTTGAGCTAAATTTGACAGATCTTTAGCGATCATCGATGCTAAATCAGCCACAGCTTCCATGGCTAGTTGAAATGCATGATATATCGCAAACATTTCTTGAAAATTTATTTTTTCTATCAATGTTTTCGAATTTCGGTCTCCAATCCAATCAGATAATAAATCAATATACTTATCGAGGTGTGAAATTTTTTGATAATAACGATTCTTTCGTTCTTCATTCATCAAAAGATTTTTGCATTTGTCTTTAATTAATTTTTTCATCTAAAAAGAAACTTTAAAAAAGAAACTATCTATCCTATCAACCAAAAGTGAAAAAAAAGGTTTTATCAAGATTAAATTTTCTTTTGCTGAATTATATGTGCCAAATTTGCATACACTTTCTCATTATGGAGCGTATTATACAATTCCTGGTTAATTGTGAACAATGCTTTGATTGATTATAAAAAAAAGGATGTTTTTTACTAAACATTTTCCTGCCATAGTGTGATTATCAGCAAGAGTATAGTAATTCGATGTGTGAACAAATTTATAGCTTCAACCGCTCAAATTTGGCACGGAATTTCTAGATTCGCTTGTAGAACATGATGTTCTGCGATGTAGACATTCTAACAATTTATTGTACATTTTCTAATACAAAAACCTTAAAAATGTCGTCCAGTAATTATCATTAAACAATGAACAAACATTCCATATATGCGTTTCAATGTGGAATGTTCAAGAATCTTTCCTTCATGTTGTTTTCAAACCTTATAAAATAAAAACAATAATTATACAAGGGAGGAATAGAAATTAATGAATAAAATGACAAAATTTAGTAATCTAACAATGATAACCTTAGTTTGTTTATTATTGGTTGGATCGAGTCTGTCTCCGAATGAAAATAATTCTTTTGGAACTGTAGACCGAACTCAAAATAGCATCCAAGATGAACAACT
>CAYRPF010000142.1:0-2556 GCA_964426185.1 uncultured archaeon
TGATGAAACACTATCTTAAAAATATCGCAGAAAATCCCGATAATCAAGTTATTTTAAACACACATTCTACTAACTTCATCGATTTTAAAGAATATGAGAAAATTGTACGGGTTGTGAAATCTTTAGAAAATAATACTCCATCAACCAAATTTGTTCAACCCTTAGATAAAAATAAAAGATCTATTAAAATTAAAGATATTACTCATTCCCACGGTAAGGATAACAAGATCCGAGAAAAGTTTCACGAGATAAATGCTCTAAATCTCGATTATTTTATGGATCCACATCGAAATGAGTTATTTTTTGCAGATCGTGTAGTTTTAGTCGAGGGAGAAACCGAAAAGCTGATGTTTCAAAGGTGGGCAGAATATTTCTTATCAGACGAACCCGATTTGTTAGCCACCACCACATATGTGGATATGGTGGGTAAATTTCATGCGCAATTATACGAAACAATGCTAAACGGGTTTGAAATTCCTTATGTAATAATTGTTGATAACGATCGTGGTTCAACAGATCCCACAATGAAAAGTCAAAATTATCACATAAAAAAAACGGCTAAACAAGGAACTGGAATATATATCGAATTAGATATTGATTTTGAGAATGAATTCGGAATTACTGGTCATGAACTGGATAGATCAGGGCAGAAAAAGCATAAACCTTATGTTGCCTTTAGAACTTTTTTTGATGCTGATGGTAATCCAATCCATGAGCAGTTCGAAAGAATACGCAATCATCCCAAGTGGCGCCTAATCGTAAAAAGCATTTACGATATAGATTTATCTTAATTTTCTATATTTCGGAATTCTTTTTCTTCTTCTTTTTCCATTTATAACTTCAGTCATGTTAAGAAATTGTTGGATGCTGAATGCTGGATGCTAAATATTAAATCTTAATTATGAAATGCATTTAGATTTTCGAATATTTTTCTATTTTGTATGTACAATTTTTGATAATTCTTGAAAATTTTTCTATATATTTTAGCGGATTCTGTGCTGGGTTCATATGTTTTTTTTATCCCAACAAGTTTATTGACCTCATTAAAATCGTGATATACACCTAAACTAACCCATCCTATTGTTGCTGCACCGATTGCACTAACTAATTGCGGATTTAACATTTGTAAGATTTTTCTTTGAAAAACATCAGCAAAAATTTGAGCCCAAACATCGCTATTTGCTGCACCCCCTATAAATCTGACTTCATCGTTTTGCTTCTTTACTTTCTTTCGAGAGATTTTTTCAACGTATTTCAACCCCCAAAGCAAGTTGAATGCAACACCTTCAAAAACAGAGCGATACATATCACCTTTAGTTACATTTAAGCCTAAATTGAAGAATTGCCCTCTTAAACTTGGATTATTAATAGGGGATCTTTCCCCAAAAAGCCAAGGGGTGAAAATTACCCCATTTGCACCTGGTGGAGTAATTTTAACCATATTGTCAATATCAGTAAAGGATTCTGTTCCAAAAAGATTTTTAATCCATTCTAAAGCGCCACCTAATGTTTCTTGTTTACTGATTACAAAATGCTTGCCTGGAATACCGGAAATTATTGTACCTGTATAATGTTGGGTATCTGTGGAAGATACTGGATGGTGTGTCCCTACTAGTCCAGAAGTTCCTACATTGATAACTATTTTACCGTCTTCAATTGCTCCAGAACCGATTGCAGCGGTAAGGAGATCACCAGCTCCATTGATAACTTTAACTTTTTGAGAAAGGCCCGTTTTTCTGGAAAATTCAGGGCATATATTTCCTACAATACTGGTTGAATTCATTATTTCTGGCATTTTTTGAGGATCAAGATTATACATTTTATGAATTTCTTCAGACCACTTGAAACGGCCTTTTCTTACGTCCATTAACCAGGTTATTCCTGCCATATCTGGAGATGTAATAAATTTTCTTGTAGCCAAGAAAATTGCATAGTCTTTGATATCTAGGAATTTATTAACTTTCGTATAAATATCGGGGAGTTTTTGTTTGATATAACCTAATTTTGCAACTGTATCTTTTCCATTAAATCCAGGTGCCCCATTCGTAATATTTAGAAATTTCAGCAACTTTAATATTGGGAAACCGTGTATTCTAAAAAGCTTAGAACCATTCCATATTACTTCTTTTGCAAAATTTTGAGCGCGTTGATCCATCCAAGATAATACATTCATCAAAGGTATTCCATTCTTATCCAACGCAATGGTATTTTGCATCTGACTTGTAAATGTTAGACCTTTTATATAATTCAAAACACTTTTGTTATTCTCTATCAACTCTTTTGTGATATCATATATAAGATTTTTAAGTTCTTCAGGATCTTGCTCTACACAAGCCTGTCCAGGAAAAATCAGAGAGAAATCTTTTTGTTTTGAATCTATTATCTCGCTGGGGCTAAAAAGAACTCCTTTTATTTCAGTAGTTCCAATATCAATTACAATCAAATAATTATTATTCGCCATATGATCTGAATTATTTCTGTTCATACATATTAATTTTAATGTGATTATTTTTTCTTGATCAAATATGATCAGCCAAAATCACTATTGGCTAATTC
>CAYRPF010000143.1:0-2486 GCA_964426185.1 uncultured archaeon
TTGATCACATTTAAATTAGCTGTGGAATATGTCTACTAAACACTAATGAATGTCGAGCTTTAAATAATTTTTTCTAATATTAATAAGATGGAATGGAAAGTATCATCTAATATCATTAGTGAAATTGCTTCAGAACATTATGTGATTTATCCCAGTTCTCAAAGACCTGAATTTAAGCAAATATTACTCCATCTTAATCTCCCTCAGATAGTTTCTAACAACATCTATTCACTTTCTATTCCAGAATATCAAAAAAATCTATTTTTAGCTCATTACGAAATGATTCAAGAACGAAATCCATATCTTTTAAATCCCTTTAGTTTTGATGATTTTATTCTTTCTTACATAGCTGCAGAATTAAATTGGAGTGTAATTTCTTATGATCATCACTTATTGGAAACGATTCATCAATATTTGGAGTTCAATGCTTTTTATCCTTCAGAAGTTTCTCTATTACCTGGAGATAGTGTTTTTCTTCTTGATTCTAATATACTTTTGAGTTTTTCGGGTTCAAAAAATGATGAAAGGTACGAAATTTTGGAAATGTTCCAAATAAACCAAAGCATGACTTTTTTAATACCTGATACTATTTTGAAAGAAACATATCGCGTGCACCAAACACTCAGCAAATCAATCCAAGAAGAAGTTTCACTTTACATTGACAAAGAAGAAAAATATATTGTTAAATATATTGATGAATTTAATGGTTTTATTTCGAATCATGCCTATAGGATCCGATCTAAGCAATTAAAAAAAAAAACTAAAAGAAAAAGGCATAAAAATCCGCTTCAAGGAAGATGGGGTAGATTTTGTTAATTGTTGTTTTTAAAGAAAAAATTCCTCTTGTTTGAGAAGATATGTTGGTGAACTAGATATCGGTGCTTTTTCATTCAACCTTTCAAAGAGAACCCCACTTTTAGGGAGAACAGATTTCCATGTTAGATCAAAGGTTTTTTCTTGAGATATTATGACGTAATCTGAGGTGTGAGCATAATGAAGTTGATAATAATCTTCGTCTTTAGAAAAATTTCGGATAAATCCCATTATATTTGGAGAAATCATTGCTGAACTTGTTGATGTATATTCAATTTGTGATGCATTTATCCATGATATGGTTTCTTTCCATGCTGTTTCAATATTATTGGTTTTTTCTATAAAAAAATTGAACAATTCCCCATATATAACCGTATCGGTGCCATTTAATTGCTGATCATGCAATGGTGTGAAAGAAGGATGAATAAGCTTGAATTTATGAAATGTTTCTTGGGAAAAATGAATCGTACCATTATGCATAAAATAAAAACGTGGAAATTTAAATGGATGAGTATTTTCTAAGGTATTTTCTCCTTTAGATGCTTTTCTTAAATGGCAGAATATTTGACCTTTAAAATTGGGAGTATTCCATAAATCTAGGTTCTTAAATAATGGATCACCAATTATTGACCGATTACTTCGAATCCATTGCAAGTTTTCCCATTTAAAATCTGGGACAACTACAATACCCCATCCATCTTGATGTCCAAGAGTTTCATTTGCTGGTACATTCCCAACTTCAGCAAGACGAATAAGTTCATTCAAAATTTCATGAAGTGGAAGATTATTTCCCATTGCAGCGAGCATACGGCACATAGTGAGATCTCGAATAATTTAGTTATTTTCAGTTGCTTTACTTTGCTTGATTTGAAATAATGCTAAAAATATGGCTATGAAAATGCATAATCCTGAAAGTATATGTCCCAGTTTCAATTACTTTGTTTGATAATACATTTCTTTTATTTTGAATAAATATTAGAAAAATAAATGCAACAAGGAAAATTGCGGGAACAATGATTAAAATAAATCTCTCTAAAGACATTTTATTTCACCTTAATTAAGTATGTAATTAGATACTCCTCCAATTATAAAAGGTTTTCCAACACTCCATGGGCTTTTTAGCATAAAATTTTCAGAATCTTTCCTTAGATTCCGAATTAGAAAATTTTCTGAAATAAAGACCGGTATCGAAAAAAGCATCCTTCGATGCCGTGAAAAATACCTTTCAATTGATTGAATCTTGCTTTAATTTTTTCGAATCAAATAAATCATATGAACTCAATATAAAAGTTTCTGGTTGGAAAAAGCGTTGGGATCACAATAAGGATGCTAATTTCTTGAAACTACCAGATATCGGGGAAGAAAAGCCCGAAAGTGCCAAAATTTCAGGACCTAGTTCCATAAATGATTCTTTGCAAGAAGAGAATAAGGAAGGATATGATCCACCAAGATAATTCTTAATTGATTTATATGTTTTTTTTTGCTTCATCTCGTCGAATTCGGCAAATCAGTGGATATTAGGTATTTTTCGAGCCAAATCTCTTCTACTTTTTCCTAAAACTATATAAATATAAAATCTATACATGATTCAACCATCAGTGATAGTATTTGATCAACTTTGATCAAGAAAAAATAATCATTTTATATTAATATAGGTTAATACATATTTATGA
>CAYRPF010000144.1:0-2431 GCA_964426185.1 uncultured archaeon
GATTATCTTTTCATGATCAACTTTGATCAATAAAAATTGTCTCTGAAGAAAAAAGAAAAAAATCCAATAATGGAGTTTATATACATCCCGACAGTGGGGAATTTCTCTATGTAATATCTCTATAAATTAGAGACTAATTTCAAACATAGAAACAGTTTTAAACTGAACCATCTAAGATTTGTTGTATTTTTCCCGAATTGAAGATTTTTCTGTCACTTTTACATCACGAGCTTCTTGCCCTTTATCGCCATCAACAAGTTCAAATTCTACTCGTTCGCCTTGATATAGGGTTTTAAAAGATCCTTCTGTTTCAGGGACAATAGCCGAAAAATGTACGAAAACATCTTTTCCTTCTTCTTCAACACCATCGGGCGTTATAAAACCATAACCCTTTCGAGAGTTAAACCACTTAACAACTCCTTGCGTCATACTAAAATAACCTACTACATTATTTATGCTGGAGGAAACTGAAAACTACAAAAGGAGTAATTCACAATATCTACCAGTATTTATTATTAATTCAAGATGCTAAAAAAGGATTTTTCTCACAAGAATTAATTCTTAAATTTAAACAGTTTAATAAAATTCTTAGCCAGGATCATCAATTCCATTAAATGAGGAGGCTTCTTTCAATTAAAAACGCAAAAAACTTACCAAAAATTCGAATTTGGGATGAAAGTGAAAAAATACTTCAAGAAAAAAATGCCTTACTTAAATTAAACAGTTTTTTTTTTGAAAAAACACGCATACTCTCATTTTTTAGTTCAATTTCAGATTTCTTCAAATTTCGGGAATTTTGCACTAAATATTCATTTTCCAGAAAAATACCCAAGGAATTTGGTGATTTTCAAACCCCCACTGATCTAACTGATAAAATTTGCCAAAAGTTGCTTCAAATGGGGTTCAATCCTGATATCATAATCGAACCTATGTGTGGAATGGGTAATTTTGTGGTTTCTGCACTTAATAATTTCCAAAATATTTCTCAAGTTTTCGCGTTAGATATTCAAGAACAGTATTCTTGGTTATTTCGCTGGAATATTTTAACACAAACTCAAGTGAGCAATTATTCTAATGATCTGCAGATTCATTTCTTCTTAAGCAATTTCTTTGAATTTGATTTTACTACTTTACTAAAGCCATTTCGCAATAATTCAATATTGATTTTAGGAAATCCACCATGGATTACAACTAGTGAGCTTTCTCGGCTAGATTCTTCAAATATTCCGCAAAAATCTAACATTAAAAAGTTCCATGGTTTGGATGCAATAACTGGAAAAAGTAATTTTGATATCGCTGAGAATATGATTATGACATTGCTTCAAATATTCTCCCAGCAAATTCTTGCAGAAAATTGCACAATTGCAATGTTATGTAAGACATCTGTAATGCGAAATATCATTCGTGACATAAAAAAAGTGGGTATTTCTATTGAAGATGCTCAGTGTCTGTTGATAGATTCTAAAAAAGAATTTAATGTCTCCGTAGATGCAGGTCTTTTTATTCTCCAGATAAATTCTTATTCTTTGGGAAAAATAAGCGAAAATCAATGCAAAGTTTCATCTTTCTATCAAAATTTGTCGAATTCAAATATTCTTTATACTTATGGATATGTAAATCATCGATTTATAGCTGATGTTCAAGATTATCAGTCAATATCATATTTAGATGGAAAATCATCACTGATCTGGCGCCAAGGAGTAAAACATGATGCTGTAAAGGTTTTTGAAATAACTAAAATTACTAAACATTCTGAAAGTATCGGAAGTAACACCAATATTCCAAGTACCAAATACATTAAAAAAATAGGTGATCAAGCATCCTATAAGAATGGGTATAACCAAATTATAAATCTTGAAGAACAAATGGTGTATCCACTTATTAAAAGTTCGGACATTCAAAAAAAATTGATTGATTCCGCCAGAAAAATGGTTATTATTACTCAAAATAAAATTGGACAAGATACGAATTATATCGAGCATCAATTTCCCTTATTATGGAATTATCTAAAAACATTTGAAACTCGGATAGATAATCGAAAATCTCGTGTATATCATAATAAGCCACCCTTCTCAATTTTTGGGATTGGATCTTATGCTTTTGCACCGTACAAAGTCGGTATTTCTGGATTTTACAAAAATCCACAATTTGCTTTAATATTACCTATTAATAACAAACCTGCTATGCTTGATGATACATGTTATTATTTATCGTTTGAGACCTTGAAGGAGGCAGGGCTATTTTGGCTTATTTTGAATTCCGATTTAATTCAATCATTTCTAAAAGTAATTACCTTTGCTGAAGCCAAACGACCTTTTACCAAAGAAAAATTAATGCATATCAATTTTCAAGCAGTTTTTAAAACAATCACACTAAATCAACTAGAAGTAACTTGGAATTTACTTAAATCGGAAATTTTTCCTAAAAATAT
>CAYRPF010000145.1:0-2419 GCA_964426185.1 uncultured archaeon
ATAGAAAAAAATATATAAATAAACTTCTATAAAAATTATGAAATTAGATGGTTCAAATTAATTTTTCAATCCCAGATCAACTTAATGCTTTTCTTCTACTATTATCCAATGAGCAGAAAATATCGAAAAGTGCTCTGGCGAAACAATTTTTCTTGCAGGGAATTAAAAAGGAAGTTATGCCGACTTTGGCAAAATTGTACCAAGACCAAAAAATCTCGTTAAAGACCATTTCCGAAATAACTCAAATGAGTTTAACGGATGTTATGCGGGCGATTTCGCAGTTTATCGATGATTTAATGGTTGACGATGACCTTATAGATTATTCAGACCAAATTAGTAAAAAACTGTTAGATCTTTTTCAGAAAGATTGAATGATGAAATTAATTTGGTAGATCACCATTTCTTTATCGATACTAGAACAAACTAGATGCGCCGACGAATGTATCTTGCCCCAAGGTGGAGAAAAAATCAGCTAATTTTATCAAACTTCCTGGATCATTAACTAGAAATCCAATCATACAGCCCGAACCTCCGAAGAAATCGCTTATATAGACCGGGCTATGAAACAAAAAAATGCGATCTCTGATGAAAACTTGCAAAATCAGCTGAAAAGATGAATTATCGATTCACATCTAAAGCAATACTTGAAAAAGCATCCTATGTACTTATAAAGGCGCAATTTCACCCTCAAAATGCATTTCACCGTAGCATTAATTCCATATATCAACAAACCCCCGTAAAAACGCAAAACTTTTTTGAAATAACTCATTTCTTCTCATGACCAGTATAGATTCAATCACTTGGATCACGCTGGTCGCAAAAAATTTTATTGGTGAACATTGTGGCTCGAATGCATTCACGCAAAAGAGGTAGTTCAGGAAGTACTAGGCCAGCAAAGTTAGAAATCATGCCTTGGTTTCCCCATAGCGCTGAAGAAGTAGAGGCTAAAGTAATTGAGTTAGCCCGGCGTGGTGAATCCATGTCTCGTATAGGGTTAGAGCTTCGAGATAGTTTTGGTACTCCCTTAGTAAAGATAATTACCGGCAAAAAGATATCACAGATTTTACGAGAGAATGACTTACTTCCAAAGATTCCGGAAGATGTGCTATTCCTATCGCGTAAGGCAGTGAATATCCGGCGCCATTTAGAAGAAAATAAGAAAGATTTAGAAGCTCGCAAGGGATTAAATCGTACCGAAGCGAAGATCCGTCGTTTAGTGAAATACTATCGACGTAAAGGAGTGTTAGCCCCTAACTTTAAGTATGATCCGGAGAAAATCCAGATTTTCCTCCGATAATAGCATAAACTCAAGGAGAATATAAAAAATGTCAAGTAGAGCTCATAAAGGTAGAAAAGGTAAACGGGCACGAGGAAAGACAATTGATAATTGGAAAACTAAAGAATGGTATGAAGTCTATGCGCCCAAAGCATTTAAAGAAGCCTTTTTAGGGGAGATTCCATCTTCGACTCCAGACTCATTAGTCGGTCGGACGTTAGAAATTTTGCTATATGATTTAACGAAAAATTTCAAGCACACCACGATAAAACTGAAATTTAAAATTACTGATGTGCTAGGTAAACGCTGTAATACGGTATTTTTCGGGCATGAACTGACCCGGGATTTTGTTCGATCCTTGATTCATCGTGGCGCCAGCCGGATTGATGGAATTTTCGATTATACTACAGCGGATGGAGTGGTTTATCGTGTGAGTACTTTTGTGGTAACTCGTCGTCGGGCGAAGCGCTCCCAGAAATTAACTATTCGTAAGATCATTCATGATGTATTGAAAGAATTTGCTCAAAACATGACCCATGAGAAGTTTATTCAAGGAGTTATTTATGGTAAATTTGCTTTAAATATCAAAAAGATAGCTAAAACCATTTATCCACTTCGCGAATGTCAGATTCGGAAAGTGAAAGTGTTGTCAATTCCTGAAGGTGTAACCGATCAAATTGAAGTAAGTGATCAAGAAGAATTTGATGAGGTAGAATTGGAATTAAAGGAACACGGTAAGACAGTGAAAGCCAAGAAGCATCAGAAACACCGAGAACACGAAACTGAAGAGGAAGGAGAAGATTCTGGTGCAAGCGGTGAGAATGCAGAAGACGGTTCAGAAGCAAGCGCTGAATCTGAAACTGAATCTTAATCTGAGACTGAATCTTAATCCGTGTCTGAATCTGAAATGGTTCTGCAAGCCACAAGCTCAGAGCCTAAAAGTTTATTTTTTTTCTTATTGTCCTGAAATAAATAATAACTTAAACATTTCAAAAACCTCTACAAGAAAAATTATCCCATTCTATGAAATTTAATTAGAATGTAATTCGGTTATTATTTCTTAATATTTAGAAAAGAGAGAAATATTTTTTATGTTGTAATTACATTGTAATTATATGGAAATTATCAAAACCAAACTGATAA
>CAYRPF010000146.1:0-2413 GCA_964426185.1 uncultured archaeon
CCACATCTTTTTATCAATATCTAAAGGAATGATTTTAAAACTTCGTTCTAAATTATAATGTTTACCCGATTTCTGAGTTAAACCTGGATTGTCAAACATCTTTTTAGGGAAAATCTTAAATGAATATTCTGGAATAATAATATTTGATTTATATCTATCATCGAAAAAGAAACTCTCCGTTTCTAGATCAATGGTAGTCAGGCAATTGAAAAAAGTCGAAATGGTCTGAAATTTAGTATTTTCCCAGTCATCAGATTCAATCACAACTGAGAAGTTTGAAATCGATATGCTTTTCTCTCTTTCATTTTCATTCAATAAATTTTTCAAAAGATAAAGTTCTTCTAATTCCCTTTCAATATTTTTTTCGAGATTCTGGATAAAATTTTGAATTCTGTTCGTATTCAAATCCCATTTCTCTGGAGTTAATTCAAATGAACTTAAATAAATATCATAGTAATAACCATGTTCGCCATAACCAATTTCTATATGATCAATGAAATCTGTTTTATCATCAATTTGAACAAAATCAAACCGATATGTTTCCTTTTTATTACCTAATATGGAGTTATTCCGTGGAGGTTGAATAAAAAAAGGATTAAATGTGAGATTTAATTTTTCTGACATATAAATTCGTAATTCTTCATCTAGCTCACGAAATTTATCCAGATCAAATATTGGCTTCTTCCAAAATTTAATTTTTCCGGTTAAGAAATTTGATTCTTTATTGATCAGCATCATGTTCACTCCAAATAGAATTCAAGCACTATTTGCACTAGAAATTGTTCTTGGAACAGCAGTGCGTAGCATCGATTTCTGAATTTTCACTTCATAATCATTTGTTTCATTTGATTCGGTATCTTTTAAATTAAATAAATCATAAGAAGATGGAAATTTCTTAAATGCTTCTGTAGTTTTATTAGATTTAATCAGCCTTAACTCTTTTAAGGCCATATCTTGCCGAAAAGGCTTCAAAACAAAATTTTCTGATGTTTTAATCAGTTTTTTACCATAATTATCAATTGAATAGGCCATAGATCTATTAATTTTTGCCAATATTGACTGTGCTTTGAATTTTCCTTTCCGTGTCAAAATGAAAAATTTTTTACCATTTCTTTCAATTGTTTCGATGTATTGTGAATTAATAATGGATTGCATTTTATCTTGTGGTAGTGTATTCCACAATTCACGTTCATTGATTCTCTTTTCGTTTGAAAAAGCTTTTTTCAAAAATAAAATCAAGATCATTTGTTCTTCAAACAAAAAAGATTTCATGATGTGCGAGTATGTGTAAATCTTAAAATTCTTAGTTTCAGGATCTAATTCAATTTTTGGGGCATAATCTTGAACAAATTGGATTAACTGCAGATAATTTAAAGCAGTTTCCCAATGTATATTTGAACGGCTTTTTAATTCGTTTATGCTGTATTGTTGATTCATTTGTAAACCATTTAAAGAATTAATTACATCTGCAAGAATTTCTATGGGTTTACGTTTCATTTTTTGATTCACTTCTTTTTTCTTTCCCAGATAATATTTTATCAATAATAGTATTTAATTATTCCTTATGGTGAACCTTTTTTAATTCGTTTTATATTATTCACTATAATGAATAAAACTCTTTCACTTTAATTTTTTATCACAGAAAATATAAAGTCCTTAAATAGTTAAACCGAGAAATATAAGTGATAAGTCAATTTGGTGATTATAATAAGCGATACTGGAGATCTTTTTTCTGAACTGGTAAGAGAGCCTCAAGCAATGTTCGTTCTTTTTTCCTTGTTTATTTGTAAAACAGATATGCTCCCCGATTTTATAGATAGAGGAAAAAACATCTCCTTTTTAGAAAAAAAAAACTTAGCTAAGAAAACAATCAATGAGAAAAAACATCTTCATTATAATCCTGCACAGCTTACTGATTTTGGGTGTAAATTTTGTTCTCAGAACATCGAGCAATTGAAATTTTTTTGTGAAAATCTTGTTCTATCGAGTAAAAAAGAATTTGATTCTGAATTTGCCAACCGAAAAAGGCAGTTTTATTCCAATTGGGAAACTTCATACTACAAATACGAAATTTTTCAAATATTTGAATTACCGGAAATAAATAAAGAATTAAATCGGCAAAAAGTCATCTTTAAAATAAAAAGATTTAAATTAATTTCATATCAAGAACCTTTTTGGATTTTTGAGTTTCATTGTTCTGTAAAATGCAAAAGATGTAAGAAAGAATTTGAATTTAACTGTTTAATTAAATATTCCGAAAACGAATATCGTCCTTTGAATTTTAATAAAATATGCCCTAATTGTGGCTTAGTTTTTCATTGTGATGCATTTTTTTCCAGATTTTATATGGATTCTTACCCAATCTAACTGATTTCGTACCTTTGTTAATTAACTGCATTTAAAACTTAACAGA
>CAYRPF010000147.1:0-2385 GCA_964426185.1 uncultured archaeon
CATTAAATCATTTAAAGTAGTATCATTAACTTGAGCACCATTTGATGAAGAAACTGGTGAGAACAAGGGGTTAATGAAATTAGATGGATCATTGTAGTCTGGACCCCATCCAATCACGCACAGTTCTAATTTCCAGGGTTCTTTATATAATAAGTTTATATATTCATTCCATGTGATAGGATTGAAGGTTACTTCGATACCGATGTTTCGGAGGTTTGCTTCAACTAAATTGCTTATACTTGCACGGAATCCGCTTCCAAAGTTCCAGGTATAGTTGTAAACTGCGATTGGATCATTGTCAGCTTTATTTCTCCACCAATCATCATCTATTAAGCTAGTACCAGCAGGAACAACACCAGCGTCGCGTAAAATTTCACGGGCTTTGGAAACATTCGTGGTAGGAAATTTCACGTTTGGATTGTGAAACATAATACCCTCGGGCACAGGACTGATTAAACGTTTAGCATATCCTTCAGATATTTCTTCGATGACATAATTATAATCGAAAGCATTACTGATAGCTTGACGCATAGTCTTGTTAATATGCTTGTTATTCATACTCATGTAACGAATAATAGTTCCTTGTTGATGTTCACCTAAAATGTGATATTGTGATTGATTGTATTGTTCCAAGAATGAATAATAAACATCATCTATATAGTCAAGTTCTCCAGCGAGGAAAGCTAGGTTCATGGCGGTTCCATCAGTGTAGTAAAGGAATAAGATCTCTTCAAAGAAATTTTCTGGCCGTTCTCCGTGCCAATCTGGGAAATATTCCATTTTGATGTAATCATCAGTTTTTTCAATGTATTTATAAGGTCCGGTTCCAACTAAGACATCGGTTGCTGTATCTAGCAAATGATCAGAAGGAATTGAACCACCATCTGGTAAAATGTATGAGCCACTGAAACACAATAGAGGTACGAAAGGCACATACGGGTAATTCAGATGGAATGTGACGGTATATTCATTGATAACTTCGGTTTGATTTATTAATAGTGGTGTACCAGAGTATATTGCAGCTAAGGGTTCATATAACTCTGCAATTATGGCGATTTTATTTTCAATTAAGTAATTCAAGCGGTCAAAGGTAAATTTCACATCACTGGCATTAAAATTGGTGCCATCATGGAAAGTTACTCCTTGTTTCAAAGAAACAGTATATTTTGTTGCTTCGGCATTCCAAGTTCCCATGCTTTCAGCAAGGACTGGTATGATATCTAAATCAGGATCGCTTAAATTATATCCAAACAACCCTTCACAGACTTGATCAATCACATCGATCGAACTACTGTCCCAAGCCATTTGGGGGTCTAACTCCAACAAAAAGGAATCGACTCCATAGTTTAAAGTATCATAAGACTCAGACTCTTTGGGATCATTTATGTCAAATGTTTCATTATTCGGAAGAAAAAGCATATTCGGTTTAAAAATACCACCCAATATTGAACCGAGCAATATTACACCAAGAAGTAAAGCAATTCGCGTTTTCATCATTTTATAACTCCTTTCTAAATTTCGCCTATGACGGTTCACTAATTTTATATCAAAATTCGGAGTAAAAAACCTTCCTTTTTTTTTGTGAACTAGCAAAACATTACTCTACTAATTCCACAATCATAACTTTCAAAATTCTCGGTAAAGTGAAAGTTCCCATATTACCATTTTTTGTTTTTCCAATCTTTGTTCATATATCGACCTTTATACAAACACATAAATGTATGCTGTAAAGAAGTCAAAAGTAAAGTGCCTTGTTTCAAAGTGTAATTCTTCGGGATCCTATTCCATTAAATCGCAGTAAATAGTATCTACAGCCAGCCATTATTGCCAAAAATCACTAAACTGGTGGCATATCTACTGAATTCCATCTATTCTTGACCTTCCCCAGCGAAAATAATGTCTGTTATTATTAAATCTGGGACTTAATTTGATAAAAATCTGCATTTAACAAGTTCAGTTGTGAACTGTGGATATATCAAGCGGGTTGGTTTAGAAATTAATTTTTTTTCGAAATCGTGATTTTTTAAAATATTAATATAATCTAAAAAATCATTCAATGGAGAATAAATGTTCTGCTCTATGAGAATATAGATCTCCTGGTTTAAGTATCACAGAATTTCTAAATTGGGGAAAATTTACGGCATTGGGAGGTTTTTGAGTTTCCAAGCAAATGGCATGGTGGTCCACCATTTTACGACCTGATTTTCTGGAATATAAACTCGGATAAGTGGGTAGTTCCTAGGATGAGCTAATTTCTAATTCGCATAGAAAGAAATTGTGATCTAAATCTCCAAATCGCCGAAATATTTCCGAAATGCTTGTAGGTCTCCTTAAATTCACCCCCAACTCATCCATATCAGCAATTTCACCGGTTACCATATTCTT
>CAYRPF010000148.1:0-2378 GCA_964426185.1 uncultured archaeon
GTATTATCATCTGTTCAAAGTTACCCTTTAAATCCTATAAAAGTTTTGAGGAGAATGTATTATTTCAAGAAAAAAATTGGTTAATTAAATAAATTTAAAGAAATTGAAGAAAAACTAATTAATTTAGACCCAATCACCATGTTTTTTAATTTTTTGATTAAAATTTTCTGATTTTTTAGATTTTTCTCGATTTTCCACTAAAGAGCGCTGGATATCGTGAGAAATCGTGAAGGAATCCCTTTTAATCCAGGTTCCCATTTTTTCCACTTGACTTTTTATGGAATTCTGAATCGATTGCCATTCGTCAGTTGCTTTTTGAAAGAAACTCTCTAAATTTTCAGACCTTTTCTGCAGAATATGAAAATACATGGTATCGCGTTCCAAAATCCTTTCAACATCAAGAGCAAAATCTCTAAATTTGGAAGTATTGAATAATTGATTACGCTCAAGCAAATTGGAGTATTTTTCACTGAATTTCTGGCGAAGCTTGGCGATCATTTGCATTGAATCCAAAGCTGAAATTTCGTTTTTTGTCAGTAAAACCAAAATCAATTGAGAAGTAATTCCGTAAACAAAACGTAATCGCTCCAACTGTAAAAATCGGATATTTTCTTGCACAATTTCTTGGGAAAGCGTAGTGATGGCAAATAAATACCCCGCGGTTAAATCAGAACTAAAATCCTTGGGTAATTCCACAAAAGTTTGATTAAATATACAAATTCCTGATGGATTATGGATAATCCAGAATTGATAAATATCTTTTGATTGGAGCGTTTGCATAATAATGATAAAAATTGCTGATTACAAATATTTTTTATCTTATTTCACACTTTATCAATTGAGAAAATGGGATATTTAGAAGAAAAAGAAAATTTGGAAAAAATCTCCAAACATTTAGATCGACTGGGAATCCCCTATAAACACCAAGATCTTGGAAAGGATTCTGAAATTGTGTTTCCTGCCTTGTTGTGTACGTATCGATTTGAAAATAAACACAATTTTGATGTAATTATATATTCCATTGGAAAATGGATTAATATTAAATGCTTAGTGTTGAAGAAAAATAGGATTGAGCCGAATTTTCAAACAGGAATTTATGAGCTATGCCTGCAGCTGAATTACGATTTGCCCGAAGTCACATTTTCGACTAATAAAGGAGATATCTATATTGAAATGGATGCTCTGGTCGAAAGTTCCTTTGAAGATTTTACAGAAGAATTTAAATCAATCCCTTTAGGTATTGGCCAATTAATCGAAATTATCCAGAAAAATTATGGAATTGAGATTGTGGACACTGAAGGAGAAGCCCATAAAAAATAAAATTTCCATTGGTTTTACTTTTAGGTTCATTCATTCAGCTTAGGGATTTAGTTTAAAATATTTCACTTCAATTTTTATAGCAATATTTTTTTATTTATATTACCCTTCATTTATTCTCAAAACCCCACACTTTTTTTTGATTTTTTTCAGATTTTTCCCACGAACTCCAAGATTAACCAAATCTTTTCTTATATAAATCAAAATTTGTCTATTAACTAAAATATGAATCAATTATATTAGTTCGATATTCAGATTTTTCCATAGTTAGAAACTTTCTTAAGAGACGCATTTAAATGACTGTATTTTCATGGTAATTATATGATTGATCAACTCCGATCAAAATGGTCAGGAAAATCCTTTCAAACCTATATGCTGCCCACTAAAAAAGCGGTTCAAGCGGCACGTCGTTCCCAGACTAAAGTATTTCCCCATTTCAAAATCCAAAATCAACAAGAAAAATTCAATGTTTACTCACATTTGCTCAGTGGAATTTTGGCTGCAATTGGATTGATCATACTTCTAATTGAAGCAACGCCGGGTGAAGGGTATTTTCTCACAATTTGGGTTTATGGTTTCTCTCTGATGTTTGTGTTTTTCGCCAGCAGTTTTTGGCATATGCATAAGAAAAGCGAAGATGAGTTTTCACGTTGGACCTTAGTAGATGAAATTTCCATTTTTGTAGCGATTGCAGGAGCATTCACACCCATAGCTGTTTTTTATTTAGAAGGCACATTGCGTGAAATTACTATCGGGTTTCAGTGGGGAAGCGCACTGGTGGGAATCCTCATGAAATTAAAATACACCATGATTAAACGATGGAAAACGGCGATCATTTATCTGACAATGGGTTGGGGCGGAGCCATTCCGATACAGTTTGCTTTTGGGCAAATGGACCCACTCACAATAGTACTTCTATTCGGGTGTGGAATATTTTCGAGTATTGGAGCGGTTCTCTTTGCTACCAGAAAACCCAAACATTTTCATGAAATATTTCATGTCTTGGTTACTTTTGCTTTATTGTTCCATTATATTTCAGTAATTTCTTTTATTAGCCATTA
>CAYRPF010000149.1:0-2269 GCA_964426185.1 uncultured archaeon
TTTTATCTTTTCTTCCGCACTTTTTCCAATGTGTGATTAATCCAATTTTTCCCATTTTTCTTACTTTTATTCAAAATTTTCCCTTTCTCTTTTAACGCTTTTTAAATCACACTTCTCATCAAGACCCATTGTATAATATTTTTAAAGATGGTATAAATATAAAAATGTATGAAAAATTGGAGATATCTGGGAAGTTATTATGCACGATTTACAAATTCTTTTGATGCGTTGATCGCCCTTAATGTAGATATTGATATAATATAGCAAAACAAAAATTTCTGGTATAATCCCTCAGGAGATACAAATGAATATTGGGAAATAACCAAAGTTCAATTTATGTTAGAAATTCAATTTGAATTTCAATGGATCTTTTGGTATTCAGGAAATCTTCATCAATATGATTTCGGAGACAACCTTATGGACAAAAAAAAACTCGTTTTAAAAATAAACATCATCGAAAATGTGGGAATTTTAATTCTGAAAATCTGCTTTGGGTATTTGCTTTTCACTCTTCTGTTGACGGTTTTTGTTATTCTAACCTATCGCGGACCAATCCGCTTAATTAATTCCATTACTCCGTTCACAGACAATATGCTTAGCTTTTTTTCTTATTTAAAATTAAACATTCCAGCAGTTGATGGAGAAATTCCAAATTTCTGGCGGCTATGGAGGCTTTTTCTGATATTCCCTTGGACCAATTCTTTTCCAAACCTCGCTTTTATATCAAATATCACCAGAAATTCATTTGAACATAAGGAATATGTTGTTTTTTTGTTAATCTTTGGTTCAAATATTCTAAGTATAATATTGACTCATTTGCTTCTAAAGAAACGCGATTCGAAAATTTGTTTAATAATTCTCAATAATATACCTAAACGTTTCAAACACAAACAAAAATATCTATTAGTGTTTCTGCTAGCAACAGTCCTTGTCTATGCCTTCATATATTTACTGAATGTTTTTTTCGGGGATCTTTTTAGACAGTATGGTTCGGTGAGTTGGTTTATAATTGCTTTCTATATAATTTTCATCGGTTTATTGCTTATTTTAAACACAATGGCAAATATTGTGTTTTTCTCTCCAAATAGATCCCGCTTATATACAGTTGTGGTTATATTTCTAATGAATTCGCTTTTTCTTTTTGGCGGGGATATTTATTCATTGAACTTCATGCAATGGGGATGGATTGAATATGAACTTTCCTACTGGTCCCGGATTTGGATCCTTTGGGGCGCCTTCTGGGTTTGGATCTGCGCAGATTTTTGCAATTGGAGTTCACACACATTACTGCTTCAAGAAATTCAAAAAATGGAACCAAGTACTATATATCCTAATTCTAAAATGAAAAATAAGCAAAATCAATTGGAGAGTGCGAAGAACAATCGGGAGGTCGGAAATTCTACTCGAATCCAGCAATTTAGAGGGTTTAATGTAATTAAAGAAAATGGAATGGCAATTATTGTTGCAGGTATATCTTGGATCATCTTTCTGCTCCTGTATTATCTGTGGTCTGAATTGTGTTTTTGGCTATAAGCGTTGGGGCATTCATGTTTATCATGAAAAAATGCGGGGTGAAAAACGTTCAAGTCAAAAAACGCCGGAAAAAATTTTCGAGAAGCAATTCCCCATCAGTTTTCAGAGTTATGGACGCACAACTGGTTTCAAGAATGGTTCCCTCACTGCCATCAAATCCGTCATCAATTGTTCTTCCAAAGAGGTGTTCATCCCGCGCTCAACTTCAATAATCGGCACATCATAAATCCCGCAAACATATTCCAGAAACGGAAAGCCGAATCTGGTAAGGCAATCTTTGTAAGCAATCAATACCCGGGCGACCTTTCCCCGCTCGATCTGTTTCAGCAGGCGCCACAGTCCTTTCCGCATTGGATTCAACCCCGAACCATATTCTTTGATAACCTTTACCGGCAAATTATCTTCAATATTTTCGGAAGCGAACTTTTCCAAGCGTTTTACTTGTCTATCGAGATTTCCATCTTTTTTCTGCTTGGCGGATGAAACTCGGGCGTAAATGTATGTGCTTTTAATCTGCGATTCTTGGTTGTTTTTTTCGATTTCCACCGAATCGGGCAGAAAATCGGCCAGCTGCTCCCATGAATATCTTCGATGTTTGCCTAAAGTTCTTTTCGGAATTAAAAGTCCTTTTTTGTCCCAACGGCGGAGTGTTGCGGGAGTGACGCCGATTAAGGCGGCAGATTCTGAGATTGTTAACATATGGATAAATTTCATAAAGATATATTTTAACGTTATG
>CAYRPF010000150.1:0-2226 GCA_964426185.1 uncultured archaeon
AAAAAAAAAAGATTGTGTAAAAAAGGAATTGAATGGAAGTAAAAAAAAATAAAAAGAAAAGGAGAAGGTGGATTTAAGTAATGATTCATATCACCTTATCATTTTCTAATAGTATAGTGTAATTTACATAACGACCAAGCATCAAAGTGATATGGTGAAATGGGTTGAATTATGGGATGTTATCACGATTATAAATTGGGAAATAAGAGTTTTACATAAAAATTTAAGAAAAAGAAAATAAAGTAATAAAACGTTTTTCTCCACATTTGTAGCTTAAAAACAACAATTACTTGGTATTTTTGATCTTTACATTCTCAAATTTGACAATAAATTCCAAAGTCTCCCCTTGTCCTTGAAATACGACATTATAGGGAAGACTTTTCAATAAATGAATCATAGGATAGTTAGTCATAAGTACATCCCCTGTAATTCCAAGAAAGCCCTTTTCCTGGGCAATCTCACATAATTTCAATAGAAGGAAATGACCAATACCCAAATTGCGATATTCTTGATCGATAGTTAAGCCAATCTCTACAAATCCCGTATCTTTTTGCAGGTAGAACTCGCCCACCGCAATTATATTTTTTTCTTCAATGTTTCCCACAATACCAACTAGGACATAAGAATTTTGATAATCACAAATAATGCGGGATTGTGTAAGAGTGTGATCAAACTTGCGCATATATGTAAAAAACCGAGAAATTCTATCCTCGGGGCTTAACCGATAATATAAATCTTGAATTTCACGCTCATCCGTCGGTTGAACCGCCCTAAATGAAATTACCATCCCCTCCTTGGGAATGTATTTCCAAATTTTATCTGGATAAATTATCACCACGCCATCTTTAGTTCTTGGCAATTGCTGATCTTGGTATATTTTTTTCATGGTTTTGGCTTGATCCAGCAGCTCCTGTCGGTAATCGGGATGCGCCACTCCAATCATCTGTAAAATGCGTTCTCTAACCGATTTTCCCCGGAGATAGGCAATTCCATATTCGGTAATTACATAGTGAACGTCTATCGCCCTTAGACTAATGGGTTCATAATTTAATAGTGGTAATATTCGCGATTTGCCTGATTTGGTAGTACTGGGTAATGCTACGATGCAGCGACCTCTTTCTGCAAGATTTGTTCCGGTCATAAAATCGGGCTCTCCTCCAGTTCCTTCAAAAATAGTTGATTTTAAATCATTAGTGGCTTGTCCCAGCAGATCGACCTTTAAGGCGCTGTAAATGGAGCACATTTTATGATTACGCGATATTCGTGCGATATTAACCAGATATTCGGTGGGATGGAATTGAATGAAGGGATTATTGGCGAGATATCGATAAAATTTATTTGATCCGATGGCGAGGGTGGTCATTACCGTGGGATAATAGTTTTCTTTGCAAGTGATAATATCTTCTTCAAATAAAGGAAATAGAGATTCTGAAAGCATTTCACTGTAGATAGCCAAATTTTTCTTTTCCATCAAGTATTTCGGTAAATGATCAGCGATTTTTCCAATACCCAGATTCAGTGTAGAGCCATTTTCAATTAATCGGGCAACATATTGAGAAATACGATCATTGATTTCAGCCTGTTTATCCGTTTCTTCACTTGTAGAGCGAATTATTGGTTTATACTCCAAAAGGGGCATATCATGTATGCAAAAATAGTCAATTTGGTCAAACCGAATAAAAGAATTTCCCATGGTTCGGGGCATATGACGGTTAATTTGACAAATCACAATTCGGGCCATATCGACCATTGTTTTATTGATATCAACATTGATTCCCAAAGAACAATATCCATTTTCATCAGGAGGAGAAACTTGAAGTAATGCAACATCAATGTAGATCCGTTGGCGCTTACCTCGAAGCATTTTAGGAATTTCCGACGAAGAAATAGGTGTAAAATCACTTTCTCCTCGATTTATCGCATCTCTTAGTTTTTTTGAACCTACAATTGACAAGGTATTATGACGGAAAGAACTCGGCTTCAATTCATTAAAGAATTCTCGGTTAGAAAGAGAGAAAAAGTGCAAAATTTCGCAGTCTGTCCATCGATATGTGTCTTTTGCCAATTCATCAGTTAGAAATAATGGCTCAGAACATCCCGACCCGAAAAAGATGCGAGATCCTGGTTTAATTATTTTTTCCAAATCGGCTGGAGATATTTCTTTATCTTTATAGGTAGTTTGCCAGTTTTCCAAATCAAAATAACCCATAGATTAATTAATAGGAA
>CAYRPF010000151.1:0-2076 GCA_964426185.1 uncultured archaeon
TTACTACTCAAATTCCATAGGAGCAAAATAATTGGTGCACAAATTTTTAAAAATACGGCGAATCATTTCAGATAAAGAAGCAGGGGCAACTTTCAACTCATTTGCAATTTGAGATAGTGATCTTGCCCTGGGAATCTCGAAATATCCATTTTTCAAGAGAACTTTTAGTACATATTCCTGTTTAGAAGACAGAATGGGTGATTGACTGAAGCGCCCAATATGTCTTACAGAATATTCAACATGATGAGATTCAAATTCATCAAATAATTGATCAATCTTCTGGCGTTCGGCGATTAAATCAACATAAATTCGATTATCTTGTACTATAATGGGGTATTTTAAGATAATATTGGTTTTAATAATAGTTAACAAGAACCAAGGATCCTTCATGTACAAATTTAATAATAAATTCTCAGTAAGGTTATGTAAAATGGTATATTGGGAAGATTTCAGCATTTGAGCTAAATTTTCAACAAATTGGGTTAAATTTGGGCCTTTAATTTGAATCAAACTCATTCCCATTTTATCTGGAAACGGAAGCGGAAGCAGTGAAAGAAGTTCAAACTTTATTTGCGGATAGAAAAGACTTAATTTTGAAAGAATTTTACCCTTAGGAATTTGAAAATGGAAATTAGTATGAACAATATCTTTATGAACAGTATCTTTATGAACAGAATTAATATTCATTATATTCCTTGGATAAAAATTACTCTTCCCTTTTAAATGCACCTCACCCATAAGGGTGCAAATTTATCCTTCAGCTTACTTTCTTTTAATTACCGAAAGGTGATTAATTATGGCATCTCCAATAGTTATGGGTATTGTTTCCTCATTCCATGATCTTTTCTCAGCAATATGGATTGGGGGATTAATCATAATGGCATTTATCGTAATTCCACTTTTGAAACGTCAAATGCTAGATAGACAAAAGCAGAAATCAATGGGAAAAGCAACTCCCCAAAAATCAAACCCTTTAATAATTTTTCAGAAAAAACTTCAAATATGGGTGTGGATTTCAATGGTTGCTTTATTGATCACCGGCTTATTGCTTAAAAAATCTAATTCAATGTTACCGCAATCAGTATCTGCCACCTACACAACACTTTTACTGATCAAACATATTGTATATGGAATTATGATTGGAATTGGAATTCTCCGCAGCGTTGTTTTTCGAATTTCACTGAAAAACCCGAAATCAAATCTTCAAAAGTTAACAATTGTTTTAGTTTATGTTAATGCGGTTCTTGGAATTGTAACCGTATTTTTAAGTGGAATTATGCCGATTTTCAAATTTACTCCATAATTCGGCTTCAATTCGATGAAATTTGGTGGAGTTTTTTTTAGTTTTTTATAGTTTTTTTCTCTTTGATTTTTTAATGATACGCTTTTATCCTTCTACGAGCAATTATAATTATGTCAAATAATAAATCCTTTATCATCGATGATCACTCTGCTCTATTGGTTATCGATATACAATTTGATTTCCTTCCTGGGGGGGCATTATCGGTTCCTGATGGGGATAAAATCATCACAAATATCACCGATTTCATTTCCGAATTCCATAAAAAGAAGGGTAAAATCATTTTTACTCAAGATTGGCATCCAAAAGGCCATTTTTCTTTTGCATCTGCTCACGAAGGAAAAAAACCCGGAGATCTTATTAATGACTTGGGACTGGGCCCCATTCTATGGCCAGATCATTGCGTGCAAGGTAGTCATGGAGCAAAAATTCATCCTGATCTTCCTACTGATCTGGCAATTGCCATAATTAGGAAAGGGTGTAACCAAAAGATTGATTCATACTCCGCTTTTTTGGAAAATGATCACCAAACTTCAACTGGTTTAACTGGATTGCTCAAAGATCTTGAAATAACTAAAGTCTTTATTTGCGGCTTGGCTTTAGACTATTGTTGTTATTTTTCTGCTATTGACGCTAAACATAAAGGTTTTGATGTTTTTTTTGTAGAAAACCTCACCAAAGGGATTGATCAACCAGAAAACAGCATTGAAAATGCTTTAAGGGATATGAAAGAAAGAGGTATTCATATTATTACTTACTGATCAGTGTAGTTCCCT
>CAYRPF010000152.1:0-2005 GCA_964426185.1 uncultured archaeon
GTCTGCCAAATAGGGATGATCTCTCCTTTTTTTGTCTTTAGGACGGTTTCTCCTTCCCAAGATTCCGATTTTTTGATAGTTTCGAAAGCCCATTCTGGGTGGAAATCTTCAATTTTGTAACCATCTAATTTCTCATAAGGATTTAATCCTACCATTTTTCTACCAGCTGGATTGATGTAGGTCAGATCTCCAGATAAATTTGAAGTAGCAATATAATCTGGAGCTTTTTCTATAATTTTTAAAAGCCGATTTCGTTCTTCTTCTAATTGTTTTTCTTTAGAAATATCCCGTACCCATGCATGCATTAATTCTTCGTTATCTTTTACAATTAAGCGACTTAAGTATACTGTTGTATCAAATTCTTCACCAGTTATCTTTTTATGGCGCCATTCAAAGAAATTTGAACCATTATCCAGAGCTTTTTTCATCATGTGCTGTGCTTTAATAGAGGAAAGTATTCCATCTGGCTGATATTCAGGTGACAAACTCCATGGTGTCTGTCCTATGAATTCTTTTTCATTTTTACATCCAAATAGTTTCAAGGTGGCTTTATTTCCTGAAGTAAATCCAGAATGAAGATTTACGATCATGATCGCTTCTTTAAAATTGTTGTACAACGAAGCATAGTATTTTTCAGAATTTTTGAGTTTTGTTTGTGCTTCAATGATTGAAGTAATTTCTTCAGCTTGCAAGAAGTAAAATATTTTTTCATTTTTGCGCCAAATTTCGCTTAAAATACACTTATAGATATGTCTAATCCCATTATATTTGTATTCGAGTGAAAAATGGGCCCATGTTCCGTTTTTTATTTGGTACTCCAATTTTTCTAAAAAATTAGCAGAGAAATTACTGTTTTGAAAAATCTTCAGTTCCCAGATTTTTTTACCAATCAATTCTTCCTTAGTTTCGCCAAGCCATGAAATTCCTAAAGAATTTATCTCAAAAATTACTCCTTGTGAATCAAAAATCACTCCTACTTCATCCAGGTTAAAGAAGATGTTCATATATCCTTCTAAATCCAAAATCTCAACCTCAGTTTTTGCTTTTCAAAAATGGAAATTTGTTAGTATTCAATTTTTTATATTATGATACCCACTATTTCAAGGAATTTTTATGATAATTTGAATCTATTATAATAGATGTCAAATCCTAAAAAGAATCTTACTTCACAGATAGAAATTCGAGAAATTGAATTAATTATTGACATTTCTGATATAATGGTTAAAGAATTTGTTGCGGGGAGATGGACTAACGAAGATATTTTCACTGGTTTTAATTATTCTTATAATCTCCCCATTGAAGGAGTTCGTGCTTTTCAAAAAGGTAAAATTCCTATCGAATCACATCTTTCTAAGAGCCATCGAGAGATTGAAGTTCGTTTTTCCCGTCCTTTTCAGAAAGATGAAACTTATGCATACGAACTTCATCTTTTATTGGACGTTCAGCAAATTATTCAACGATTTGGAAGTTTAAATATCATTGAATGGCCCAAACAAGATTTAACTCGAATAATATTTCTACCCCGTGTGGGAAGAATTTTCTTTAGTTCAATATTAGCTCAAATAGCCGTAAATCTCAAAACTCACTACAAAATAATAACCCCTGGACCATTTTCACGCTCAATTATTTCTCATTCACGCAAATCTTCTGCTATTCGAATTGAATAGGGGCAGGTTCGACCAATTCAAATAGAATTTTCTTATACCATTCAGAATCGAGGTCGTCATTCTGCTAGAAATTTCAAATTGAATACATATTATCCACCAAACACTAAATTTCAAAAAGTTAAATTAATCTCAACAGAAAAGCATATTATTCAGCACGATAAAGATGAAAATGAAATTATTAAATTTAAATTTGAAGAAATCCCTCCAAAAAGTAAAAAGCGTGTTTCTTTTATCCTGTCAATATTGAAAAATGGTAATGCAAGTATAATTTTACCTCATTTTGTTAGAAACAATACTGGACCAAGTATTGTTAAGACTGCAATTTTTTTTATTGAAAA
>CAYRPF010000153.1:0-1758 GCA_964426185.1 uncultured archaeon
CAAGGCGTTCCACATCAGTTAAAATATGATTGGAATATGACCTTACGAGACATTCTGCTGAAATCCTCGCAAAAATGGCCAAATTATCCGGCAATGTGGTTTTTAGACGGTTGGATCAATTATCGTCAATTTAATGAATATGTAGATAGATTTGCATCCAGCTTAGCGCGCATGGGAATCAAAAAAGGTGATGTTGTGGCTTTGCATTTACCAAATTGTCCCCAATATGTCATCGCGTATTATGCAGTGGTAAGTTTAGGTGCAATTGTGACTGGAATTAATCCTACCTATAAACCGCTCGAAATTCTGCATCAGTTGAAAATTACCCAAGCAAAAACTATTGTTGTATTGGATGTTCTATTTACCAATTTTGTTCAACCGCTGGAAGATAGATGGAAATTCGATAATATAATCTATACTAATCTGCTGGATCTTGCCACTGGTTTTTCCAAATTTAAAAAATGGATGGCCATTGCCTCTAAGAAAGTTCCCAAATCCCGTATTAATCATTCAAAAGGGAAATCATTCTTAGATTGCCTAAAAGAAAAGATTAACATCCCTAAGGTTAAAATAAATGCTTCAGAAGATACTGCAGTGTTAATGATGACTGGAGGCACCACGGGAGTTCCCAAGGCCGCAATTTTAACTCATCAAAATGTAGTAGCCAACGCTTTTCAATGCGTTTTAACCTTAAAATATCAAAAAAACCCCAACCGTGAAAAATTATTAGGAGAAGGAACTGGAAATATTGGAATTTTACCGCTTTTTCATAGTTTCGCTATGACGACGGTAATGAACAGCTCAGTATTACTAGGAGCTTGGATGGTTCTTTTTCCCAAACCCCTTCCCACTGAAGAATTACTCAAAACACTGGAAAAACTTCCAGACATCAACGGATTTTTTTATATCGGGGCAGAAATTTTATTTCAGAGAATTGCAGAAGTTGATGATGATATTTTAAAAAACTATAACATCAAAAATAAACTGCAAATCTGTATTAGTGGAGCCGGACCGCTTCATGAATATGTAAGAATCCCCTTCGAAAATAAGACAGGAGCAAAAATAAGGGAAGGTTATGGCTTAGCTGAAGCATCACCCGTAGTCAGTTGTAATAATTTTTTCGGAGAATCTGAACCAGGGACAGTAGGAACACCCTTTCCGGGAACCGATTGGGCAATTTTTCCCATTGAAGATTTTGAAAAGGGACCGATTACCATTTTTGGTAAAGAAGGAACGGGAGAAATTTGTGTGAGTGGTCCCCAAGTTATGAAAGGTTATTTAAATGAAAAAGAGCAGAGTGATGAAGTGATAAAGGAATGGGATAATCGAAAATGGCTCCGTACTGGAGATATCGGCTATATGGATGAATATGGTCGAATTATTATCCGAGATCGCAAAAAACAACTAATTAAAATGGCAGGTCGTTCGATTTTCCCGAAAGAAGTTGAAACACTATTGGGAAATCATCCTGCCGTTATAGAAGTGGCTGTAGCAGGAATTCCCGATAAGAAAACAGGAGAAGCAGTCAAAGCTTGGGTTGCTCTGAAACCTAACATGATGGGGAAAATTACGGAAAAGGAACTAATTGAATGGGCAAAAGCAAACATCACCTACTGGAAAGTTCCGAAATATTTGGAAATTATCGATGAAATACCAAAAAATGCAGTAGGTAAAGTTATGCGCAGACAATTACAAGAAACCGACCCTTTATTTCAAAAACGGAAAAATAATTGAATTTCACTTCTGCAAATATGTCAT
>CAYRPF010000154.1:0-1627 GCA_964426185.1 uncultured archaeon
AAATACATCTACTTCATATGAACTACCCATAGTTGAATACCATAAACTTTCAATTAGGGGCGCTCGTACAGCAGCACAGATGATAAAGCCGGATATCGGGTTTTCCTTAGATGTCACCTTAGCAGGAGACGTTCCTGGGGCTAAAGCACCACAAAAAATGGGAGATGGAGTTGCAATCTCAACTTTCGACAGTAGTATGATTCCAAATCCTAAGTTAAGAAAATATGTCAGCAATCTGGCCAACGAAAATGATATAAAATACAAAAATGCCTTTCTAAAATTCGGCGGAACTGATGCAAGAGCGATCCATTTGACAGGTATGGGGGTTCCTTCTTTATTCTTGGGAATACCAACTCGATATGTTCATTCTGCCCATTCTTTATTGAATTTGGAAGATGTAGAATATACTATTGAGTTATTGATTGAAATCATTAAAAAATTCGACAGCGAAACAGTCGCCAGTTTTACTTCATTAGATTAGAAAAGTGGTTGATTTAGAATTCATGTTGCTCGATAACTAATGGTATAAGAGATTTCAAATATTTTGCAGGTCGATTTGTGTGCAAAAATCGAAATGCTCTATTTTTAGGCATACACCACAGATTATATGGTTTTTGACATGCTTTTATTAAATTTTTTAGATGGAACCAATATCTTGACATAGGTGAAAAGATGGAAAATTGCAATGTCTGAAGAAAGTTTTGAATTAATTCAGTCGAAATCCAATGAAATGAATATATAGAACCGTATTCTGGATTAAGATTTTGGAGTAAGTTGAATGAAAGTCGAGTTAGATTCCCATTTAATCTTTTTTTATCCTTTTTTTGGATTAAATCAGATGGCACTTCTTGTGCATTGGATGAACGAGGTGTTTGTCTTTTCATAATATCAGATTTCTGTTTTAACTTATATTTCGGAATTAAATGAACAGATATTAACTTGTTAGATTCAAATTCGCATAAAAATCCCAGATAGTGGTGTTTATCCGAAAATTCTCCCGTTTTATGAAGAGATTCAAAATTCGGACCGGTGATTAACAAAATCTTTCCATCAGTGCCGATTGGTTCAAAAATTGATGTAATTATAAAGCGAGGAACGAACCAATATGCAATTTTTCGCATATTAAGCCGAATTCCAAAAGTATATTGCCAGTATCGGACTGTTTCATTTATAATTATCGGATTTGGCGCAACTTCCCAATCAAAGCCATAAGAACGATAGAAATTTAACAGATATTGTAAAATTTGCTCCATTCTTAAGAGTGTCAAAGGAAATGGGCTTTGTATTATTAATTCAATCAATTTTACCAGAGATTGGAAATCATAAAGAAAATTTTGCTTGAAATGATATTGTTTCCTTAATTTCTTCAAATATATTTTCCTTCTGGTAAATTTATTAGAGAAATCTGCTTTTATTGCAAGGTTTATTGGGAGATACCTAATTAAAAAGGGGGAAGAATGAGAATCAATAAGAAAGGAGAAAAATTTCCTCTCAGTTTGGAAAGAAATCGTAAATTTCTTCTGAGGGATGCATGATTTTAAGATTAATTTCAGAGATTCTTTAATTTTAGAAGTAATTTTTTTCTTAAACGTTCCGGCAAGTCCATCGAGAAATCTGGTAAAATCTG
>CAYRPF010000155.1:0-1603 GCA_964426185.1 uncultured archaeon
CTGACCAAGAAGAAATAAGAAGAATAAATAAAGAAAAAAAGACTGTTTCTACATAGAAACGGCTAATTTGTAGGCAGAAAAAATCGCATTTTGGGCATCCCCTACTTTTGCAGCATCACCTATAACGTACATGGGGATTTTACCCATATCAATATTTTTAAAAGGATTATAAGATTTTAATCCAGTTGAAATTACAATCTTATCAATATTTTCAAAATTAATTTGCTTTCCATCCCGTTCTGCTTCCACAAAATATTTTTCACTTTGTTTTTTGATGTTTTTAATATATGTATGATCGGAGAACACAACATTATTTTTTTTCATAATGTTCAATGAGAGTTTTTTGGCAATCATTTCCATATTTCCACCAAAATCTTCCGTACGTTTAACTATGATAACTTTATTTTTCTTTTCAACTAAGGCAGTTGCAATATCAACTCCAATCAAACCTCCACCTATGATTAAAATCGATTGGTTACTTGGAAGATTTTCAGGGAGGAGAATTTCAGCCCAAGAATAATCCGTTAAATTGGGGATTTCCGGTATTTTTGGAACTGAACCAGTGGCAATAATAACACCATCATATTTTGATATCTCTTCTGCTTTTGTTATTTCTTTATAGATTACTGGAATCTTTGAATTTGCTATTCTTTCAAGATAAGAAGGAATCAATTTTTGGAGTGACTGCTTATAGGGTGTTAGGGGAGCATAGCGAAATTGGCCTCCCAGTTTATTTTTTTCGAATAAATCTACTAGATGACCTCTTTCAGAGAGCACTAATGCGGCTTCCATCCCAGCCAAACCACCACCAATTACAGCAAAATGTTTAACATTTTTCGCTTGAATTGGCTTTATAGCATTTTTTTGAACTCCAGGATTGACCAAACATTGCAAACCGCTTCCAGATTTAACCCCGCCTAGACAGCCCTCAACACAAGCGAGGCATGGAATGATCGGAGATTTATTTTTTCCTTGTAATTTTGAAACTATTTGCAGATCGGCAATCAACCCTCTTCCTATGGCAAGAAAATCTGCGTGATATTTTTCAGTAAGTATATTCACATCTTCAATAGAATCAATACGCCCTACAAATATAACGGGAATATCAATTTCTTTTTTGATTTTATCTGCCAATTCCCATGTTTTTCCTTTAGGTATAAACATATGTTGAAAAAACCAAGGAGGGGTAGAGCACACAGTTCCTGCCGATACATGTATTGCAGCAGCACCATTTTCTTGTAAAATTTTTGAGAGTTTGATCATTTCATCAATATGAATACCATCAGGAATCATTTCATCCCCGCTAATTCGTACAATAATTGGAAGTTGCACAGTCTCTTTAACCAATTTGAAAATTTTTAATGGGAATTTTATCCGATTTTGGAAAGAACCACCATATTCATCTTGTCTGTTATTTACTTTAGGAGATATAAATTGTGCAAATAAGTATCCATGCCCAAATTGCAATTCAATTACATCAAAACCAGCTTTTTCTGCTCTTTTCGCAGCAGCAATAAATTGATCACTAATTAGATTCATTTCTTCTTCGGATATTTGCTTCGGTTTCGCCCCTCCATTTTCACATGGTTTAGAAGTTGAAGAA